>DATEOG010000137.1:0-7600 GCA_035274345.1 Gemmatimonadaceae bacterium | reverse complement strand
ATCTGCACCGCCACTTCGGCGCCCGGCAGTGGAACGGGATCGACGAGCCAGTTCACCTCGCGCACCACGACGCCGCGGCCGAGCAGCTCGTCGCGTGGACCGATCACCACCGCGCGCGTCGTCGGCTCGATCGCGACGACGAACATCGGCTCCGGGAATCCGCCCGGGAGCCCGCGCCGCTGACCCACGGTGAAGCGTGCGTAACCGGTGTGCTCACCGACCACCGTTCCGTCACGCAACACCAGGGGACCGCGCGCCAGCGCCGGCGTCTCGGCGCCGAGCGTCCGCGCGATCACGCGCGTGTGGTCGCCGTCTGGGACGAAGCAGATGTCCTGGCTCTCGCGCTTCTCGGCGATCAGCTCGAGTCCGAGGTCGTGCGCGATCGCGCGCGTCTCCGCCTTCGTCTGCGCGCCGACGGGGAGGAGCATGCGTGCCAGCACGCGCCGGTCGATTCCCCACAGGAAGTACGACTGATCCTTCGCCGGATCGAGGCCGCGATGGAGTGTGTCGTCGATCACGCGCGCATAGTGTCCCGTCGCGATCCAGCGCGCGTCCATCGCGTCGGCGCGGCGCACGAGGTCGCGGAACTTCGTGAACGTATTGCAGCGCACGCACGGTATCGGCGTCCGGCCGCGCGCGTACTCGTCGACGAAATCCTTCACCACGTCGTGCCCGAATGCGCTCTCGAGATTGAGCACGTAGTGCGGGATGCCGAGCTGCTCGCAGATGCGGCGGGCATCGTTCACGCTGTCGAGTGAGCAGCACGGGCGATCCGGGACGTCGTCCCCGTGGCAGAACAGCTTCATCGTCGCGCCGACGACGTCGTAGCCCTGCCGCACGAGCAGTGCAGCGGCGACGGACGAGTCCACGCCTCCGCTCATCGCGACCAGCACTCGCTCGCGCATCAGACGATCACGCCGGCGCGAGGCGGCGTGCCTTCTCCACCAGCATCGGGAACACCTCGGCCACGCGATCGATGCTCGCCTCCGTGGTGAGCGCGCCAAGGCTGAACCGGATCGCCGCCTTCGCCACGTCGGTCGAGGCGCCGATCGACTCGAGCACGTGCGACAGCGTGATGCTCCCGCTCTGACAGGCGGAGCCCGCGGACGCGGCGATGCCGCGCAGATCGAGCGCGATGAGCATCGACTCGCTCTCCGTGCCCGGCGCCGAGATGTTCGAGATGTGCGGTGCGCGCACCGCGTCCCGGCCGTGGATGATCGCGTCGGGCACACGCGCGAGGATCGCCCCCTCGAGGCGGTCGCGCAGAGCCTTGAGACGACGGCACTCCTCGTCGCGCTCGGCAACCGCGAGCTCGGAGGCGCACGCGAGGCCTACGGCCATCGCGACGTTCTCCGTGCCCGGGCGCCGGCCGCGGTCCTGCGAGCCCCCGAACAGCAGCGGCTCCATCGGAGTGCCGCGCCGGATGAACAGCGCGCCGATCCCCTTCGGCGCGCCGATCTTGTGTCCCGAGATCGACAGCAGGTCGAACGGCGTGCGGCGCGCGTCGATCTCGACCTTGCCGAACGCCTGGATCGCGTCGCTGTGGAAGACGACGCCGCGACTGTGCGCCCGCTCGGCCATCCCGGGAATGTCCTGCACGGTGCCGATCTCGTTGTTCACCCACATCACCGAGCACACCGCCGTGTCGTCGCGCACGAGGGCATCGAACGACGAGGGGTCCACGCGGCCCGCGGGGTCGACGGCGAGCAACCGCTCCTGACCCGCCTCCTTGCCGATCTCGTGCAGCGCGCCGAGCACCGCCTTGTGCTCGATCGGCGTCGACACCGCCGCCTTGCGGCCTCCTTCGCCGCGCCGTGCGCGCCAGACGCCGATGAGCGCCATGTTGTCGGCCTCGGTGCCGCACGAGGTGAAGACGATCTCGTCCGGAGATGCGCCTAGACATCGACCGACGCGCTCGCGCGCCTCGTCCAGCGCCGTGCGCGCCTCGCGCCCCCACCGGTGCATGCTCGAAGGGTTGCCGAAACGCGGCCCGAAGAAGGGCTGCATCGCGGCGACAACCTCCTCGCGGACGGGCGTGGTGGCGGCGTGGTCGAGATAGACTGGCTCGGGCATACGCACGAAAGCTAACGGCGCAGGGAGCCGCCGCGCGAGGCCGACTCAGGTCGTACGGAGCACCGCGCGCACGGGGGCGGCGTCGAGCCCGACGAGGCGCTGCGGCGGCGCGATCAGCTCGTACCGCCCCTCGGGAACCGCGCGCAGATCCAGGTTCTCGAGCACGAACGCGCCGCCGCCGAACAGCCCGCGGTGGACATCGAGCGATCGATTCTCCCGCTCGTCTACGGAGGGAGCATCCACGCCGAGCAGCTTGAGGCCGCGTGCGGCGAGCAGTGCTGCAGTCTCCACCGCCAGCACCGGCCAATCGGTCGGAAACGTGCCGTCGGCGATGGTGCGTCCCGTTCGCAGCAACAACCGCTCCACGCCGTTCAGCCTCCGATCGTCCGCGGCGATGGGAAGCGGTCCCGCCGCGCACGTGCTCACGTCGAGCACGAGCGCGTCACCCATGAACGCGGCCAGCGGCAGCGCGTCGCTCGAGGGCCAGCCGTCGTGCACGTGGAGCGGTGCGTCGGCGTGCGTGCCAACGTGCGGGCTTCCCGAGAGGTTCGACAGGTTCACGGTCGCGCCGTCGGCGATGCGTGCGGTCCATCCGCATTCGAACGGCGCATCGCCGGGCCACTCCGGCGTGCCGACGCGCACGGCGACGGAGATGTCGTACAGCACGAGCTAGCTCGGCGTGCCGTAGAACTTGGCGCGCACCGCCCACAGCTCGGGAAAGAACTTCTGATCGATCGTGCGCGAGAGATACTTGGCGCCCAGCGTGCCCCCAGTCCCGCCGGTGAGCGGACCGAGCACGCGCTCGACGAGCTGCACGTGGTGGAAGCGCCAGAGACCGAACTGCTGCTCGTACTCGAGCAGCGCTTCCGCGAGGAAGAACAGCGTCGTGGGACGCGCACCGATGTAAAGCGATTCCAGCTCGACGCCGCTCGTGCGCAGCAGCGCGAGAAACAGCTCCTGCAGCGTAGGGCGGGCGAGTGCGCGCTGAACGAGCGGCGGGATCTCGCCGTGCTCGGCCAGAACGTGCATGAAGTGCGCACCGCGCAGGCCCGACGCGGCCTCGATGGCGCGGAACTGCACGCTCTGCGATCCGCTCGAGGTGCCGAGGTAGCCGCGGAACGCGGCGAAGTGCTGTGGCGGAAGCGTCTCGAGCGCGGAGAGCTGCGCAGAGACGATGCGCATGAGCGCGTTGATGCGTCCCATGCGGAAGAGCGCGAACTCCGCTTCGCCGCCCGACAGAACGTTGATCAGCGCGTCCAGCTCGTGGAGGATCTCCTTGAACCACAGCTCGCTCGCCTGATGCACGACGATGAACAGCAGCTCGTCCGAGTGCTCGGGCATGGAGCGCGGGCGCTGCAGCGTCAGGAGCTCGTCGAGCGCGAGATACGATCCGTAGGTGACCTCGGCGTCGCCGACGCGCGACTCGTCGCTCAAAAGGTGGCCACCTCGAGCGAGCCGACGTCGTCGACGCGCATCATCTCGGTCGTGAAATACGGCTCGCCGTACCGGGTGCGGATCAGCGCGCCGTACGTCGCCGCGTAGTGCGTGGCGATGTCGTACAGGGGCTCGCCGTTGGGATAGATCTCTCCTGCCTGGATCTCGCCCTCGAACTGCGATTCGTAGCAACGCACCGCCGCCATCTTCTGGTCGAACTCGTCGGTGATGTCGACGACGAACGTCGGCCGGATGAAGTCCTGCCGATAGGCGAGCGAGTGCACGATCTTGTGCGGCCGGTGCTTCGGGACGTCGGGCGCGAGCTTGGCGAGACCGGCCAGGAAGCACGCGTCGCGAATGAGCTGTGCGGAGACGCGATGGTCGGGATGCCGTCCCTCGAGTGGCGGAGCGATCACGACGCGCGGCCGGTAGCGGCGAATGGCTCGGGCGAGGGCCGTACGGGTGCGGGGCGTGTTCTCGATCGCGGCATCCGGCAGCTCGAGATTCTCGCGTGCGCTGCACCCGATGATCTCCGCCGCGCGATCGGCCTCACGTCGCCGCAGCTCAGCCGACCCGCGGGTGCCCATCTCGCCCTGCGTCAGGTCGAGGATCGCCGTCCGCTGCCCGAGCTTTGCCGCCTTGATCAGCGTACCACCACACGTCAGCTCGACATCGTCACGGTGAGCGGCAATGGCGAGGATGGTGACGGGCGGGGGCGCACCGGGCGACGTCGAATCGGCTGGCATCGGGGACAATATAGAGATCGCAGCGGTAGCGGGCATCTGGAAGCGCTCGGTCGTGAGTCGTGGGTCGTGGGTGGTGGGTGACGGCGAACGGCCTCGGGAAGCAAGCGCCCGAGGCCGTCGTCTTCACTCACGACTCACACCACATAACCCACTACCGCCTCACTCGTACCTCAATGCCGTTACCGGATCCAGCCGGGCCGCCTTGATGGCCGGGAGCATGCCGAACAGGATCCCCGTGACCGCACTGATGCCGAGCGCGGCGGCCACCGTGCTCCACGACGTCGCAGCGGGAATCGCTGGCCACGCGGTCCGTACGCCGATGGCCAGGGCGATGCCAAGGGCCAGGCCGACCGAGGCGCCGATCCCGGTCAGCGTCACCGCCTCGACCAGGAACTGCCACAGGATCGTCCACCGCGTCGCGCCGAGCGCCTTGCGAACGCCGATCTCGCGCGTGCGCTCCGTCACCGAGATCATCATGATCGCGACCACGCCGACGCCGCCGACCATGAGGCCCACCGACGAGAGCGCGAGTCCCACGATGAAGAAGGTTCCGAACAGCTTCGTGTAGATCGACCACAGACGGTCCTGGGTGATGATCTCGAAGTTGTTGGGCTGGCTGGGACGCAGCGCCCGGTAGCCGCGCAGCGCTGCGGTCACGTCATCGACCGCTTCCTGTGTCGTCACGCCGACGCGCGGCTTCACGATGAGGTCCGTGCCGCGCAGCCACATGTTGAGGTGGCGTTTGCCCGACTCGTACGGGATGATCGCCTTCGGCGAATCACCCTGACCGCCGGACGTCGGCGTGCCCATTGGACTCGCCGTATAGTGGTACAGTCCGATCACCTGGAAGTCGACGTTGTCGATCTTGATGATCTTGTCGAGCGGCTCGGATTCGCCGAACAGCTGCGCGGCCAGCTTGTCGTTCACGAGCGCGACCTTGGCGCCCTTGGCGTTCTCGGCGTAGGTGAAGCTCCGGCCCGGGTAGATGTCACCGCCGTCGACGTCGACCCAGTTGGGCGTGTAGACCTCCATGCCTGCGCGCGGGATGTACTTGTCCCGATAGCGGAATCCAGCGCCCATTCCGACGTGTGCCGTCACGGCGCGAATGGTGGAGATGCGCTCGAGCATGCGCACTTCGTCGAGCGTGATGCCCGGATTGCTCCGCGTCCACTCCGGCGGCCGACTGAAGCCCCCGATCGGACGACGATAGATGAAGAACGACGTCGGGCCTGACGCCTCGAGGTCGCGCCGGAACGATTCGTTGATGCCCTTCACGACCGACGACATGGCGACGACGACGAACACACCCAGGGCGACGCCCATGATCGTCAGCGCCGCGCGTACCTTGTTGGAGCGGAGCGAATCGAAAGCGATGCCGACGCCCTCGAAGGCCTGGCTGGCCGATGTGAGAATCCGCATGGTCACTCCGCGCGCAGCGCGTCGATGGGGTCGAGGCGGGAAGCGCGGCGCGCCGGATACACGCCGGAGGTGATGCCGACCACGGTCCCAAGGAGCGTCGCCGCGACGAGCGACCAGGGAGCGACGGCTGCGGGCAGGGGAGTGGTCCAGGAGATGACCTTGGCTCCGAGCAATCCGAGCCCGATCCCGAGCATCGCGCCCAGCGTGCTCAGGGTGGCGCTCTCCACGAGGAATTGTCGGAGGATGTCCTTCCGCCGAGCGCCGAGCGACTTCCGCACGCCGATCTCCCGCGTCCGTTCGGCGACGGCGACGAGCATGATGTTCATGATCACGAGGCCGCCGACCACCAGGCTGATCGCCGGCAGCGCCGTGCCCGCGATGGTCATGACCGTCTTCGTCTTCTGGAACGAGGCGAGGGCGGTCTCCGACGTCTCCATCACGAAGTTGTCCGGCGTGCCGGGCCGCAGGTGCCGCGTGCCGCGAAGCACTTCGCGGGTGATCTCCATCGCCTCGTCCATCATCACCGCGTTCGGCGCCTGAACCATCAGTCCGTCGATGTCGCCCCGCGGGTTGGTCAGACGGTGCATGGGAGAGCCGAACGGCGCGTATGCCGTGGCGTCCATCGACTGACCGAACAGACTGCCCTGATGCTCGATGACACCGATCACCGTGTACGGAATCCCGCCGATCCGAAGCTCGCGTCCGATGGGATTGAGCCCCTCGAAGTAGTAGCCCGCGATCTCGTCTCCGATCACGACGACGGGGGCTCCAAGCTCCGCTTCCTGTTGCGAGAAGACCCGTCCGTCCTTCAGGTCGAGCTTCTTGATCGTGAAGTAGTCACCCTCGACCGCATGTGCTTCCAGCTGGCGCGCCCGCGCGTATTTGCTGGTGGCCCACAGGTTCTCCTGGCTCTCGACGGCGTAGTTCGTCCCCGCCGGCAGCGCCTCGCGGATGATGGCGACGTCGCTGTGGTACACCCGCGGCCGCCGTTGCCACTCCCGCCACATCTCCTCGGTAACGTTGTTCCCGAACCAGGGAAAGCGGCGGAGAGTGAAGGTATTGGCGCCGAGCACCCGGCCGGCGAAATCCTCCTCGACGTACTTGCTCATGCCCGTCACGATGGACACGACCGCGATGAGGAACATGACGCCGATCATCACGCCGAGCAGGGTGAAGAAGCTCTTGAGCTTCTGCACGCGGATCTGCTGGAGCGCGAGCCTGACGGCCTCGTGAAAGGGCATACGTCGCCTAGGGGGTGGAGGTACGAGGCTTACGGATCGGAGCGGAGGGAAGTGTCAGGGCTCTGAACTGCCACGGCCGTACCGAGTACGAGGGACGTAGCGAGTACCCAGACCCGGTCCGCGGGCTCCCGGAATGCCCCATGGGATCACGACCCGGAAGTCCAACCGATACTCGGTACGAGCTACGTCTGTCGTGCCGCGTACTGCAGTGGCCGTTCACTCGTATCTGAGCGCCACCACCGGATCCAGGCGCGCCGCCTTCACGGCGGGCAGCATGCCGAACAGCACTCCCGTCACCGCGCTGATGGCCAGTGCGGCGGCGACCGTGCCCCACGACGTGCTGGCGGGAACGGCGGGCCAGATGGTGCGTACGCCGATCGCCAGGGCGATGCCGAGCGCGAGGCCGATCGAGGCGCCGATCCCGGTGAGCGTCACCGCCTCGACGAGGAACTGCCAGAGGATCGTCCAGCGCGTCGCGCCGAGTGCTTTGCGAACGCCGATCTCGCGTGTGCGTTCCGACACCGAGATCATCATGATCGCGATCACGCCGACACCGCCGACGAGCAGTCCGACCGACGAGAGCACCAGACCGACGAGGAAGAAGGTGCCGAAGAGCCGGGTGTAGATCGACCAGAGGCGATCCTGCGTCACGATCTCGAAGTTGTTCGGCTGGCTCGGGCGCAGCCC
>DATEOG010000136.1:0-11898 GCA_035274345.1 Gemmatimonadaceae bacterium | reverse complement strand
AAAAAAATGTGGGGAGCCTCCCCCACATTTCGCGCGCGGCCCGAAGTCCGCTCGCAGTATCTAAAGTAAGAGCGGCGAAAGTCCGGGTCAAGCTGCGACGGACGCGCCGTTGAATCGGTCAGACGTTCGCGTGAATCACGCCGAGCTGTCGGCCGGCGTCGCCGGCGCGATGTGAGAAGAATCGATCGTTGTCGCAGCGCGTGCAGAAAGCGCTCGATGACAGGTGTCGAACGCCGAGCGCGCGCGCCTGGCCGGCGATGAGCTCACGAAGGTCGACGGTGACGGCGTGTCCGGGATCGCGTCCGGTCAACTGTTGGGCGACTTCCGCGCTGACTTCGTAGCAGCGACCGCAGACGGCCGGCCCGCAGTGCACTCGAAGATCCTCCGGTGCGAGACCGATCGCGTGGAAGCGTCGGATCGCGCGCTCGGTGATGCCCGCGGCGGTGCCCCGCCAACCGGAATGAAGGATCGCCGCCGCCCCCGAGGGGTGCGCCACGAACACCGGAACGCAGTCGGCGACGGTGACTGCCATCGCCAAGCCACGCGCGAGCGCGAGATGGCCATCGGCCGCCTCCCCGCGAAGCCACCCGGTCCAGCCCGTGTCGTACTCGAGCACGGTGTTCCCATGGACCTGTGCGGCGGTAGCGAGCCTGGCCCCGCCCAGCCTGGCCCGCAGCGCACTCCAACGCGACATGACGTCGCGCACCGGCTCATCGGACTGCGTGCCGAAGCTTCCGGCCTCGCGACCGGTGGTGAACGCAGTGATTCCCAGCTCGGCGAAGACCTCGACGACTTCGGCCTCGAGGGTCGGAGTCGCCGGTGCCGATGGCGTCGTCACTTCGAGCGGCGGTCCTCGACGCGCTCCACCTTCGCGCCGAGCGCTCGGAGCCGCTCGTCGATCCGCTCGTACCCGCGCTCGATCTGGCCCACGTTGTCGATGATGCTCTCCCCCTCGGCGCAGAGCGCCGCGAGGAGCATCGCCATTCCCGCACGGATGTCGGGAGACTCCACGCGGCCGGAATGCAGCTTGGTGGGCCCGACGACGACCGCCCGATGTGGATCGCAGAGGACGATCTTGGCGCCCATCCCGATCAGCTTGTCCACGAAGAACAGGCGCGACTCGAACATCTTCTCGTGGATGACGATGACGCCCTCGCACTGGGTGGCAGTGACGAGCGCGATGGACATCGTGTCCGCGGGGAATGCCGGCCAAGGCTGATCCTCGAGCTTGGGTACGGCGCCTCCGAGATCGCTCCTGATCACCATCTCCTGCTTGCCGGGGACGACGAGGTCGTCCCCCTCGATGCGACACGCGACGCCCAGGCGCTCGAACCCCATGAGGGTGGAGCGCAGATGCTGGACGCCGGCGCGCTCGATCGTGATCTCGGAACGCGTGACGGCGGCGAGCCCGATGAACGACCCGACCTCGATGTGATCCGGTCCGATCTCGTAGCGGCAGCCGTGCAGCGGACGCCCGCCGTGAATGGTGATGGTGTTCGTCCCGATGCCCTCGATGCTGCCTCCCATGGCGACGAGAAACTTCGCGAGGTCCTGGACGTGGGGCTCGCTGGCGGCGTTTCGAAGCACCGTCGTCCCATCCGCGGCGACGGCGGCAGCGAGCGCGTTCTCGGTGGCCGTGACGCTCGGCTCGTCGAGGAAGACGTCGGCCCCCTTGAGCTTCTTCGCGCGCAGGATGAACGCGTCGTCCAGCTCGAACGACGCGCCGAGCTGCTGGAGCGCGAGGAAGTGCGTGTCGACGCGGCGGCGCCCGATGACGTCGCCGCCCGGCGGTGGCAGCTCGATCTCACCGCAGCGAGCGAGCAGCGGTCCCGCCAGGAGGATCGAGGCGCGGATCTTCCGGCAGAGCGCCGGGTCGAGCTCGGTCGCCCGAAGCTGCTTCGCATGAATCGTGAGCGCGTTGCGCGCCGTCCACTCGGCGCTCGCGCCGATGGACTTGATGAGATCGACGAGCGTCTCGACGTCGCGGATGCGCGGCACGTTCTCGAGATGCACCGGCTCCTCGCAGAGGAGGGACGCGGCGACGATCGGTAGCGCGGCGTTCTTGTTGCCGGAAGGGCGGATGCGGCCGGAGAGCGAGTGACCGCCCTGGACGACGAACTGCTGTGCGCTCATGGAAGTGGTGCGATGGATGGGCGCGTACCGTTGCGCCCGGAATGGGGGAAGCCGGGAAACTTCCCCGGCGTGCGGCGGAGCGTCAAGCGGGGCCGCTGCCGGCGACGCGTGAGCGCGCAGCCACTGCACCCTTCGCGCCGCGATGCGCTCGGTTCACGATGCGGACTGCTTGACATGCGCGCGCAGCGCAAGGTACGATGGCCGAGCGCTCTCGTGCGTTGGCCCTGCCCTTGCACACGGCTGTGGCGATTACGGCCCATGCGGGTGGGGCGAGCAGCCCACTCCTCTAGCCCAGGTAGCAATGACCGACTCGTTCGCGCGTGCGGGCGCGTGGCTGCTGGTGCAGGCGGCGCAGGTCCCCGACACGGTCCTGATGCGACAGGTCGGGCAGGAGCGTGGCTGGTTCGAGAAGACGACGGCCATCGCGAGCGGGTTGATGACCATCGCGCTGCTGGTCCTCGCGGTGGCGCTGGTTCCGGCTGCGTGGAACTTCCGAAAGAGCTACGCGAAGGTCAGCGACCTGCTGGACAAGGTGTACGGCGACATCAATCCATTGATGCGTCATGCGAGCGCGATCGCGGACAACGTGAACTACATCACGACCTCGGTGCGCACCGACGTACAGCAGGTCAACGCGACCATCGCGGCGGCGAACCAGCGGCTGCAGCAGGCGATGGCGCTGACGGAACAGCGGCTCGGGGAGTTCAACGCGCTGCTGGAAGTCGTGCAGGAGGAGGCGGAGACGATGTTCATCGCGACGGCGTCGACGGTGCGCGGCGTGCGCACCGGAGCCGCCGCGCTTCACACAGAGGATGCGGACGCCGACTCGCTCGACGCGCCGGATCCGACGCCGGAGGAGAACGACGATGGGTACAGCGATCCCGACCAGCCCGAAGCGGGGGCCACGCGTCCGCGAGTCCGCCCGCGACGGCGAGATTGGGCGTGATGCCCAGTACGACCTGCTCACCGCGGCTCTCATCGGCGCGGCGATCGGCGCGACGGCTACCCTGCTCCTGCGCCGCGGGCCTTCGGGCAGCCGACCGGTCACGCCGATGCTTCGCGGCGCCAAATGGGCGGGGCGCGGCGCCATGGCGGCGAGTGCGGCCGGCGCCCGCTGGGCTCGCGAGCACGGGGGTGAGCTCATCGACCAGATTCCGACCGATCGCATCGAGCGCGAAGTGCGGGAGACGGTGGGCGAGGCACGCGACCGCATCAATGGACTCGTTCAGCACGAGCTGCGCGACCTGCGCAAGGCGATTCGCCGCCAGCGTCGGCGGTTGGGCGTCTGATCGCCGACTGAGCGGGACAGGCCGGCCGGCGCAACGCCTGGCCGGCCTCGTCGTCGCCGCGCTCCTGCTCGTCGTCCTGCTCCCGCACGTGGCGTACGCCTGGACGCCAGGGACGCACGTGTATCTCGGCGAGGCAGTGCTCCGCTCACTGCCGCAGCTGCCAGGCGTCGTCGCGCAGCTTCTGCAGGCGTTCCCGTACGACTTCCTGTACGGTTCGATCGCGGCGGATACGAGCATGGCGAAGAAGTACGTGCCGACCGGTCGCCACTGTCACTCCTGGACCGTCGGACTCGAGATCCATTCGGAGGCGCCGGACGGTCCGCTTCGCGCGTTCTCGCTCGGGTACCTGGCGCACCTCGCCGCCGATGCGATCGCGCACAATCACTTCGTGCCGAAGCAGCTCGCCGTCACGGCAAGTACATCCTCGCTCGGCCACTCCTACTGGGAGAGCCGATTCGAGACGCACCTCGGGCCGGCGTGCGCGCGACAGGCGCGCGATCTGATCCTCCTCGATCATTCGCGCGCCGACGCGCTGCTCGATCGCATTCTCAGCCCGACGATCTTCAGCACGCAGACCAACCGGCGAATCTTCCGCGGGATGGTGCACGTCGCGGACAACGAAGGATGGCAGCGAATCTTCGGTCTGATGACGGAGAACAGTCGCTGGGACCTGACCGACGTGGAGGTCAGCCGGTACCTCGACCACGCGTACGACGCGATCATCGATCTTCTCGTGAAGTTCGAGCGGTCGCGGCCGTTCGAGCAGGACCCATCCGGCGACGATGCGTTGCGACGAGCAAAGCAGGTGCGGCGCGAAGCGCTGCGCTCCGGCGGCGCGGAGCTGGCCCGCGCCGAGGCCGAGCGCCAGTTCGGGCTTCCGACCTCGATGCTGGGCTACTCGCGCTCGCTCAGCGAGCCGCTCTACGACGCGAACCGCGCCGTGAGCAGCTGATTGAGCTTGCGGGGATCGGCGCGCCCCTTCGACTTCTTCATCACGGCGCCGATCAGCACACCCTGCAGCTTCTTCTCGCCGTTGCGGTAGCGCTCGGCCTCTGACGGGTTCTCGGCGATCACCTCGTCCAGCCATGCCGAGAGCTGCGAGTCGTCGTCCACCTTCACGAGTCCCTCGCGTTCGGCGATCTGCGCGGGCGGATCGCCAGTGGCGACCATGTGCCCGAAGATCTGTTTGGCCGCCGTGTGGCTCACGACGCCGTCACGCACGAGGTTGAGCAGCGACGCGAGATCAGCGGGACGGACGCGGAACCGCGCGATGTCCTCGCCCGAGGTCTTCAGCGTGGCCATCACCTCGCCCATCACCCAGTTGGCCGCGGCCTTCGGCTCACCGTGCGCCCGCGCGACGGACTCGTAGTAGTCGGCGAGCTGCGGATCCGCCGTGAGGACCTCGACGTCGTACTCGCCGAGCTCGTAGTCGGTGGAGAACCGCGCGCGGCGCGCCGCGGGCAGCTCCGGCAGATCCTTTCGAACCTGTTCGATCCACTCGGGCGACAGGATGAGCGGCGGCAGGTCGGGCTCGGGGAAGTATCGGTAGTCGTGGCTTCCCTCCTTGGAGCGGGCGGGGCGCACGGCGCTGCCGTCCCAGAGCATCGTCTGCTGCTCGATCGAACCGCCCGCCTCGAGCACACGGACGTGACGCGCGAACTCGACCTCGAGCGCCCGCTCGACGCCAGAGAAGGAGTTCATGTTCTTGACCTCGGTCTTCGTGCCGAGCTTCGTCTCGCCGCGGCGCCGCGCGCTGACATTTGCGTCGACGCGCAAGCTTCCCTCTTCCATGTTGACGTCGCTGACGTCGACGTACTCGAGGATCTGCTTGAGCACCCGGAGATACGCACCCGCCTGCTCCGCCGAGCGGATGTCGGGCTCGCTGACGATCTCGATCAGCGGCACGCCCGACCGGTTCAGATCGATCGCCGTGACGCCGGTGAATCTATCGTGGATCGATTTGCCGGCATCCTCCTCCATGTGCACGCGCGTGATGCCGATGCGTATCGGTGCGCCGACGGCGCGCGTACCGATCTCGATCCAGCCGTCGAGCGCGAGCGGCTTGTCGAACTGCGAGATCTGATAGCCTTTCGGCAGGTCGGGATAGAAGTAGTTCTTGCGCGCGAAGATCGAGACCGGCTGCACCACGCAGTTCAACGCGAGCGCGGCTCGGGAGGCGAGACCCACGGCGCGCTCGTTGAGCATCGGGAGCGCGCCGGGCAGCGCGAGGCACACCGGGCAGGTGTTCGCGTTCGGGGCGGCGCCGAAGTCGGCGGAGCAGCTGCAGAAGATCTTGGTGCGCGTCTTGAGCTGTACGTGCACTTCGAGACCGACGACCATCTCCCAACGGTCCAGCGTGGCGGCGGGTGCGGTGGCGGTCGCGGTCATGCGAGTGCCTCCGCACCGAGTGCGCGCTCGAGCGCGTACGCTGCGGTGAACATGCGGGCTTCGTCGAAGTGCGACGCGAGGAACTGACCGCCAACGGGCAGCCCGCCGATACGCCCGATCGGCTGGGACATGGCAGGCACGCCGGCAAGGTTCGCGGTGGCGGTGAAGATGTCGCTGAGGTACATCTCGTACGGATCCGAGATCGCGCCGATCGGAAAGGCCGGTGTGGGCGTCGTCGGCGTGAACAGCACGTGCACGCCCGATTGGAACACGCGGCGGAAGTCGTCGGCGATGAGCGTGCGCACCTGCTGCGCCTTCCGATAATAGGCGTCGTAGTATCCCGCGCTCAACACGTACGTGCCGAGCAGGATGCGCCGCGTCACCTCGGGACCGAAGCCCGTGGAACGCGTGGCCTCGTACATGCCGCGCAGCCCCTCCCCCTCGAGTCGGAATCCGTAGCGCACGCCGTCGAAGCGCGCGAGGTTCGACGACGCTTCGGCGGGGGCGACGATGTAGTAGACGGGGATCGCGAGATCGGTATGCGGCAGCGAGACCTCTTTCACCGTCGCGCCCAGCGCGCGGAGCCGGTCCACCGCGGCGTCGCAGCGCCGTCGAATCTCCGGATCGAGCGACGCCGGGAAGTATTCCTTGGGAAGTCCCACGACCAGCCCCTTCAGGCCGACGTTGGCACCCGCGGTGTAGTCCGGTACGGCGATGCTGGCCGACGTCGAGTCCATCGGATCGTGGCCGGCGATGACGCCCAGGCCGCGTGCGGCATCGTCGACGGTCGCGCCGAAGACGCCGACCTGATCGAGCGACGACGCGAAGGCGACGAGCCCGAATCGGCTCACGCGACCGTAGGTGGGTTTGACGCCGACGATGCCGCAGAACGCCGCCGGCTGCCGAACCGAGCCCCCGGTCTCCGAGCCGAGCGCAATGGAGACGACGCCCGACGCAACGGCGACGGCCGATCCGCCCGACGAGCCGCCGGGTACGCGATCGGGAGCGATCGGATTCTTCGTCGGACCGTAGGCGCTGTGCTCCGTGGACGAGCCCATCGCAAACTCGTCCATGTTCGTCTTTCCGAACGGGATCGCACCGGCTGCGCGGAGCTTCTTCACGACCGTCGCTTCGTAGGGGCTGACGTACCCCTCGAGAATCCTGGACCCGCAGGTCGTGGGCAGCGTGAGCGTGGCGATGTTGTCCTTGATCGCCACGGGGACGCCCAGCATCGCGCCTGGTTTGGTATCGGAGAGCCGATCGGTGAGCGACGCGGCCTGCGACAACGCGTCAGCGTCGTCCCGCCAGACGAAGGCATTGAGGCCATCGCGGCCCGCGCCGACCTCGCGAGCGCGGCCAACGGCTTCGTTCACCGTGTCCGCTGCGGTGACGCGACCGGCGGCGGTCTCCTCACAAACGACGGCGCACGAGCGAGCGGTCACGATTCCTCCGTCGACTCGTGGGTCGACAGCCGCGGGACGAGGAAAAAACCGTCGCGGAGGCTCGGAGCGAACGCATCGTGCGAGCGCGCGAGCGGAAAGGGCGGGCCGAGATCCTTTCGCACGGGAAGCCCCTCCGCCCCGACACCGATCGCTTCCTGGATACCGGCGGTGTCCACCTTCGCCAGCTCGTCCATGTGGGCGAGGATCGTGTTCAGCTCGTTGGCAATCGCCGCGGCGCGGGGCTCGGTGATTCCGAGGCGCGCGAGCGAGGCGATGTGCCGCACGTCGTCGATGGAGACCGCCACTAGTCGATGTCCCGTTCGAGGTTGGCCTGCGCGACCACGAGCGTCTTGCGACCGATCGTGTCGTCGTCGAAATCGATCTTCGCCTTCAGATCCCGTCCGGCGCCCACGAGCTCGGCGATGACGCCCGACCCGAACTTCCGATGTCGCACACGGGCTCCGAGCGCAATGATGGCGGCATCCTGCGATACCTCGGCGTCGTCGAAGCTGGTGGGGCGCGACACGGGCGTACCCGGACGTCTCGCGGCGGCGCTCGGCGGAAACGCATCGTCATCGAGATACGCCGTGCGCAGTGTGGCTGCGGTGTCCCGACGGCGCGAGTTGCCCCACTGGCTGCCCCCGCCGAGCGAGTGCATGAACGAGCGGCCGGAGCTGCGCACCTTGATCGTCATCCGCTGCTCGAGCATGTCCTCCGGAATGGCGACCAGAAAGCTCGACGCCTTCGACGGCATGAGCTCACCGTTGCGGCGTCGCTCCTCGGCGTGCGTGAGATAGAGCTTCTTCTCCGCGCGAGTGATGCCGACATAGAACAGCCGGCGCTCCTCCTCGAGGAGCGCGGGATCGTCGTAGGCTTTCGCGAGCGGGAACAACCCGTCCTCGAGACCGCTGATGAACACCATGGGGAACTCCAACCCCTTGGCGTTGTGCAGCGTCATGAGTGTCACGGCGTCGGCGTCGGGCCCGAGCTTGTCGAGCTCCGACACCAGCATCGCCCGCTGCAGAAAGTGATCGAGCGGCGTGAGCCCGACCTCTCCTTCCTCGTCGGCGACCGTCTCCGCGGCGCCCGTGATCAGCTCGCGCACGTTGTCCATCCGGTCGGCCGACTCCGGCCCCTCCGCGCGGAGATGCTCGGCGTAGCGGATCCCGTCGACGATCTCGCGGAGCAGCTCATCCACGGCCGCTTCGCGGGCCGATTCGCGAAAGCGCGCGATCAGGGCGGAGAACTCCGCGAGCGCCGCACGCGCGGCGGGGCGGAGCGCCGCGACGAGATCGGGGCGCACCGCGGCGACGAGCATCGGGACCCCCGCGGAACGCGCTGCCGCGGAGAGCTGCTCGATCGTGGCCTCGCCGAGCCCACGTTTCGGCACGGCGATCGCGCGTCGCAACGCTTCGTCGTCGGCCGGGTTGGCGACCAGCTTGAGGTAGCTCATGAGGTCGCGGATCTCGCGCCGGTCGTAAAAGCGTACCGCTCCGACGATGCGATACGGGAGCGCGCGCTTGCGCAGCGCCTCCTCGAGCGCACGGCTCTGCGCGTTGGTGCGGTAGAGGATGGCGACGTCGCGCAGCGTGAGCGCCGATGACTGCGCGCGCCGCGCCACGAGCTCCTCGACGATGAAGTCCGCCTCATCGCGCTCGTCCAGGCAGCGCGCGGCCGTGACGCGCTCGCCGCTACGATGCGTGGCGCGCAGCGTCTTCCCCATCCGGCCCTTGTTGGCGCTGATCACCACGTTCGCGAGATCGAGCACCTCCGGGGTACTGCGGTAGTTCTCCTCGAGCCGCACGACGTGCGAATCGGAGAAGTCCTTGTTGAAGTCGAGGATGTTGCGGATATCGGCGCCCCGCCAGCCGTAGATCGACTGGTCGTCGTCGCCGACCACACACAGGTTGCCGTGACCTCCGGCGAGCAGCTTCACGAACTGGTACTGCGCACGGTTCGTGTCCTGGTACTCGTCGACGAGGATATAGCGGAACTTCCGGCGATACTTCTCGAGCTCGCCCGGGTTCTCGGCGAGCAACCGCACCGGCAAGACGAGAAGATCGTCGAAGTCGACGGCATTGGCGACGCGGAGCGCCTCACCGAGCTCGCGATAGACGACGGCGACGGCGCGCGAGAACGGGTCCATCGCGAGGTTCGCGTACTCGTCGGGGGGGACGAGCGCGTTCTTGGCGTCGGAGATCGCCGCATGGACGCCACGCGGCGTGAACTGCTTCACGTTCAGCTTGTTGCGCTCCATCACGCGCTTCACGACGGACTGCGTATCGTCCTGATCGTAGATCGTGAACGCGGCGGTGCGACCGACGAGATGCGGCGCCGCGCGAAGCATGCGCGCACCGATGGCGTGGAAGGTACCCACCCACATGCCCGCCGGCGCGCGGCCGAGGAGACGGGCGATGCGGGTCTTCATCTCGCCGGCGGCCTTGTTGGTGAACGTGACCGCGAGAATTCGGCTCGGATCGACGCCGTGCTGGTCGATGAGGCGCGCGATGCGTGTCGTGAGGACGCGCGTCTTGCCGGAACCAGCGCCGGCGAGCACGAGCAACGGCCCGTCCACGTGCAGCACGGCCTCGCGCTGCGCCGGATTCAGTCCCTCGAGCAGCGGGTCGTCGGTCGCAATATCCATCAGGGTAAGATAATCTCGAACGTCGCGCCGCGGTCCGCGGCGGCGAGCTGCAACGTGCCGCCGTGATTCTCCTCGACGATGCGCCGCGCGAGCGAGAGTCCGATGCCCCAGCCGCTCGTCTTGGTCGAGAAGCCGGGCTCGAAGATCTGCCCGCGAAGCTCACGCGGAATGCCCGGCCCATCGTCCGAGACGCGAAGGCAGGCGCCGCCCCTCGGACGAGGTGTGGCGCCGAGACGAATCGTGCCGCCGCGTCCCGCCAGTGCGTCGAGAGAGTTCTTGACGAGCACCTCGAGCGCCCATTCCAGAAGGACGGCGTCCCCGCGCACGTTGACGATCTCGGGGTGGAGGTCGACATCGATGCGCACCGCGTGGGCGAGCGTCGGGACGCGCGCCCCGAAATATTCCGCGATCCGGTCGATCAGCTCGCCCGCATTCACGGAATCGCGCCGCGGCTCCCTGCCGATCCGCTCGAACCGATGCGCCACGCGGTCGAGTCGCTCGAGATCGGCGCGCATATTGGCCACGGCCTGAACCGTCCCCTCGTCGGGCGCGCGATCCTCCATGAGCTCGACCCAACCGGCCAGGCTGGAGAGGGGCGTGCCGAGTTGGTGGGCGGACTCGCGCGCCATGCCGGCCCAGACCCGCTCACGCTCGGCGTTGCCTCGCGTGCGCACGATGTAGATGCCCGCGATCAGGAGGATGAATGCGCTCAGCGCCTGCAGTGCGGGGATGATGCGAAGCCACTTCACGAGCGGCGTGTTGCCGAAGTGGATCTTTCCGACGAGGGAATCCTCGACGGGCGCGTTCTGCCGGTCCAGCTCCTGTACGAACCGGCGAAGCTGCGTCTGCTCGTCCTGCGCGCTGTCGATCGGGAGGTTCGCGTGGTAGGTCGGCCGGCCGCGCACGTCGGTGACGATGATCGGCACCCCCTGCGCCGTGATGCTGCGCGTGAGATCGAACAGCGCTTCGGTGCCGGCATCGGCGCTCGTGTCCGTCTGCGCGCGCAATACGCGGGCGTACATCCGGCTCGACCGCTGCGCCTCGACGCGCAGATCGCGGACGACTCGTCTCGTGTACACGACGTATGACGAGAGCAGCACGAACAGCAGGATGCCGACGATCACCTCGGGCGCGCCGCGGCGCATCGGCTAACCGATCCGGTCGGACCCTACATACGGCCGCAAGACGTCGGGAACGGTCACCGTACCGTCCGGCTGCTGGTAGTTCTCGAGGATGCAGGCGATCGTTCGCGGGAAGGCGAGACCAGAGCCGTTCAACGTGTGCACGAACTTCGGCTTCTCGCCCTTCGCGGGGCGGAAGCGGATGTTGGCGCGCCGTGCCTGGAAGTCGGCAAAGGTGCTGCACGAGCTGACTTCGAGCCACGCGCCGACTCCCGGTGCCCACGCTTCGAGATCGTAGGTCTTCGCGCTCGAGAAACCGGTATCGCCAGCCGCGAGCAGCTTCACGCGATACGGGATGCCGAGCCGCTGCAGCATCGACTCCGCGTGACCGAGCAACGTCGCGAGCTCGGCGTCGGACTGCTCGGGCGCGCAGTAGCGTACCAGCTCGACCTTGTCGAATTGGTGCATGCGGAGCACGCCGCGCGTGTCCTTCCCCGCCGAACCCGCCTCTCGGCGAAAGCACGGCGTGTATGCGCAGAATCCCATCGGGAGCTGCGCGCCATCGAGGATCTCGTCGCGATAGAGGTTCGTGACGGGCACCTCGGCCGTGGGGATCAGGAAGAGATCGTCGCCCGCGATCTTGTACGCGTCGTCCTCGAACTTCGGCAGCTGGCCCGTCCCGGTCATGCTGGCGCGATTCACCAGCACGGGCGACCACACCTCTTCGTATCCGTGCTCGCGCGTGTGCACGTCGAGGAAGAAGTTGAGCAATGCGCGGACGAGCCGGGCGCCGCCGCCTCGGAATACGGCGAAGCCGGAGCCGCTGATCTTGGCGGAGCGCTCGAGATCGAACAGCCCATGCTCCGCCGCGATCTCCCAGT
>DATEOG010000135.1:0-4985 GCA_035274345.1 Gemmatimonadaceae bacterium | reverse complement strand
GGGAGCTGCACCTTCGCAAGGAGTGCAGATCCCTCGACTCGCTACGCTCGCTCGGGATGACGTGGTGCTGGTGCTGCGGTTCCCTCGGAACAACCAACCAACGAACGACTCACCGTATATTTCTGCATGGACTCCTCGCTCCGAACCACCGCACTGATCCTCCCCGGACTCTCCAACTCGGGACCGCAGCACTGGCAGACGTTGTGGGAGCGGGAGGACCAGAGCTGCCGCCGCGTCATGCAGGCGGAATGGGAAACTCCACGCTGCGCGGACTGGGTCGCGACGCTCGACGCCGCCGTCGTGCATTCCGCTGATCCGGTCGTGCTCGTCGCACACAGCTCGTCATGCGCGCTGGTGGCGCACTGGGCGCGCGACGCCTCGCGCGACAGTCTCGCGCGCGTGCGCGGCGCCCTGCTCGTGGCGCCGAGCGATCCGGAGGCACCGAGCTACCCCGAGGGCCCGACCGGGTTCGCACCGATGCCGATGGCCCGGCTCCCCTTCCCGAGCATCGTCGTGGCGAGCCGCGACGATCAGTACGTCACGATCGAGCGCGCACGAGAATACGCCGCAGCGTGGGGGAGCGAGCTGACGGACCTCGGCGACGCAGGGCACATCAACGCGTCGAGCGGATTGGGCACGTGGGCGGTGGGGTACGGTCTGCTGCAGCGATTGCGAACGGCGCAGTGAAGATGGATGCGCTCACGATGACCGATCGTCAGTAGGGAGCGCTCACCACCTTTTCCCTCCGATCGGTACCTGTCGTGCGAACCGAGCTCCGATGAGCGGATACGCCGTCGTCGTCCGGCATCCGCAGGCGACCGTGAAGGGTGAGGAGCTGCGCGCGCTCGTGCCGGCGCTGGTGCGTCGCGGGCCGCACGGCACGAGCGTCGTCACCGACGGACCGATCGGACTCGTGACGACGCTGCTCGATACGGGCGATCGCCGGCTGGTTCCGGCGTGGGTGATCGCGGGTCCGTTCATCGTGGCGGGACAGGTGCGCGTCGATGAGCGTGAGGCGCTCGTCGATGCGCTGCGCGGCGATGGCACGAACGCCTCGGTGCACGATCCCGACATCCGCCTGTTTGCCCAGGCATGGCTCGCCTGGGGAGACGACGCGCCGTCACGCGTGCTCGGCGACTACAGCGTCGCCGTGCACGACCGCGAATCGCACGCGACGACGCTCGTGCGCGATCCGTTCGGTGTGCGGATGCTCTACTACCATCTGGATGCGACGCGGCTCGTCGTCTCCAACACACTCGGCGCGATACTCGACGCCGGCGTGCCGCGCGATCTGAACGAGGACGCGATCGCCGACTTCGTGGCCGAGGGATACAACGAGGATCCGGCCACGACCGTCTATCGCGCGGTGAGGCGTGTGCCGCCCGCGCACACGCTCCGGCTGCATCCCGACGGCCGCGAGGAGACGCGCCGCTACTGGACGCTGCCGGCCCCGCCGATCGACCGGACGCGGGACGCGGCGGCGATCGTCGCCGAGTTTCGCGCCGTGCTCGAGGCGAGCGTGCGCGACCGGATCCGGTCACCTTCGCTCGTCGTGTTCATGAGCGGCGGGCTCGACTCGACGACGCTGGCCGCCCTCGCCGTGCGCGAGGTGGAGCATCGCACCCGGCTGATCGCGCGCACGTCTCACCTGCCGACGCTCCTGCCGACGGACGACGAGAAGCGGCGCGCGCGCATCGTCGCCGATTCGCTCGGCATCCCGCACGTGATCACGGACGTGGACGGCTACGGTTATCGCGAGGGGACGTGGCTCGCCGGCCCAGACACGCCGGAGCCGGTGAGCGATCCGGACGTGCTCGCGCTGCAGGACGAGCTTCGTCGCGCCAGCGCGCACTCGCCGGTCGCGTTCTGGGGAGAGGATCCCGACTCGCTGCTCGCACCGGCACATCTGGGCGATCTCCTCCGCGGGAGCTCCGCATGGCGCGTCGCGCTCGACGCGCTCGGCTACATGCTGCGCGAGCACAGACGGCCGTACCTCGCCGTTCGCGATCTCGTGCGCGGGCGCACACCGGGGCAGCCGCAAGCGGCGGAGGAGAGCGGACCACCGTGGCTGCGCGCCGAGCTGCGCGCGCGCCGCGCCGCGCGTGTGCGCCAGCGCGAGCTGCCAAGCCACCGCACGCGATCCGAGGTGGCTCGACGCCTCGATGCGACGCACTGGCAGCCCTTCCTCGAGTCGCTCGACGCGGGAGTGCACGGCGTCCCGATCGACGTGCGGCTTCCCTTCCTCGACCGTCGGCTCATCGAGCTCTCGCTCAGCCTGCCGTCCATCCCGTGGATGCAGCGGAAGTACGTGCTGCGCGAGGCGGTGAAAGGGCTCGTCCCCGACGTGGCGCGCTGCGCGCCGAAGCAGGGGCTGGCGGGGCTATACGAGGCGCGGCTCGCGCAGTGGAGAGATCGTGGTCCCGCGCCGTTCACGCCGGGCGAGGCGTTCGCGCGATTCGTCGATGTCAGCGCGATTCCGCCGATCGATTCGACGTCGAGCGTGAACGATCAGCTCGTCCACCTGCGGCTGCGGCTGCTCGACCGGTGGCTGCGCGTGCACGCGCCGTCGACTGCCGACGCCGGATAGCGCGACGCCCGAAGGTCAGGCTCGTCGCAGCGTCATCGCGCGCGCGAAGTACGTCCCCGCGAGCCGCGCCGGCCTGATCACGCGGTGCAACGGCACCAGCGCATCCGGCAGCGCAACGGCCTCGTGATCGCGCGCCGTCGGATCGAGCGCCGCGTGGATGTAGAGCTTCACGCGGTCGAGCCGGGTGTCCACCAGTTCCGCGTACCGTCGCTGCAGCGCCGCGCCGCCGGGGAACGGTGCGTCGCGCAGGGCATATCCCTCGAGGTCGGCGGCCATCGTCGCGCCAAGCGCGGTCGCGTCGGCGTCGGACGCGAGCAGGCGCCGCCAATCGTCTCCGAGCGGGAAGCCTAGGACGCGGTGCGCCATGTGCACGCTCACGAGGAGCATCCGCCGTGCTCGCAGCGACTCGGCGTGTGTGACGAGGCGATCGGCATCGCCCTCCCAGGCGACGAGGAGTCGTGTCACCCCGGCGAGCCACTCGAGGCGCTCGTAGAGATGCCGCGCGCCGTGCATCGCGAGCACCGCGAGGAGATCGACGTCGTGCATCAGCGGTAGCGACTGTCCACCGACGCGCAGCACGCGCGCACACGCCAACGCCCGCTCGGCGGTGAGCGAGAACTGGAACCGCCGGTCGGCGAACCGCCAGTGCAGCTCCACGAAGTCGGCGCCGCGGCCGAACGGCGCGTGACCCAGCCAGGCGAACAGCGTGCGCTCCTGCCGGCGTGAGTGGCCGCCTCGTGGCGGCAGACCTTGCGCGACGAGCGCAGCACGCGCGTCGGCATAGCGATCGAAGGGCACCACGAGGTCGAGATCGACGGACTGGCGCAGCGCGACGTCCCCGTAGAGCTGCAGCGAGAGCGTGGGCCCCTTGTAGGGCAACGCCGGAACGCCCGCGCGCTCGAGCAGCGCTAACAGCTCGGTGAGCCGCCGCATCTGGCCGAGCGTGCGTGCCGCGCTGGTGCCCGCGGCCGCGACGACCGGCGCATACGCGCCGCCGCTCAAGCTCGCGTCCGACAGTGCGCGCGCCAGCCAGGGCAGCAGCCCGTGCGCGCACGCCAGACGTTCGGCGGCGGCCCAGTCGTCGATCAGCCTTGCCGCCAGGGCGACCTCGCGCGTGTCGGCGAGCCCCGCGGCGTGACGCGCGCACGCCACGAGCAGGCGCCAGCTGCGAGTGCGCTCGTGCGTGCTCATCGTCCGGAGCTCCAGAGGTCGTCGAGTTTCGTCACGTAGTCGAGCGCGGCCTGGCTCGTCGCAAAGCGGTCGGCGAACTGCGCGTGCAGCAGCCCCGCGAGCTCGCCGAACGTTGCGCGCCCGTCTGCCGCGTCGAGCAGGACACGCAGGATCTCGCCGTCCAGCGAGCGACGCGGGGCACAGCGCTCCGACCGCAGCGCGACCGTCTCGGGATCGAGCGGAAGCGAGAGCAGCGTGGAGTGGCGCACGGCACGCCCGCCGTCGTCGCGCGCGCTCCACGTCCACGCGTAGTCGTCGCTCGCCAGCACGGTGCGCAGCACGACGTGCAGTCCGTCACCCCGCCGCATCGTAAACGCCGGCCGGAAGGGAAAGAACGCCTGGCCGTACAGCGCAGCGGGCGCGCTCGGCGCGTTCGACAGCGCGACGCGGTCGGTGAGATCCGTGTCGAACCAGAGGAGCAGACCGTGTGCGGTGCCGTCGCGCGTCGCGTCGAAATTCCAGCTCGCCTGCAATGGCGGCGCGGGACGGTCGTAGTCGAGCGTGACGAAGGGTGCGGGTTCCGAGAGGAGCTGCGCGCCGGTGGCGCGTGCGCGGAACCAGCCGTTCGCCATCAGCGAGGTGAGCGACTCCCGTGAGAGCGGCTCGGGCACCCCCGACCACGCGTCGACGGAGCGCGCGTACAGCGCATCGTCGTCGACGAGGGCGGCGAACACCCGGTCGCGCCGCGGGATGCAGACGCCGCCCGGCGCGAGCAGTCGCGCACGCATGTCGGCGGCGGACGCGAGATGATGGCCGTGAAAGGGCGTGACGCCGCGCAGGTCGGACACGATGACGTCCGCGCGCTCGGGCAGTTCGATGTCCGTGGACGACGCTCGGATCACCTCCACGCGGTCCGCCACGCCGTTCTCATGGGCGAATGCGCGTGCCGCATTCACCGACGCGTCGGGCTCGACGAGGAACACACGTCGCGCGCCGAGCGTCGCGGCGTAGACGCCGAGGACTCCAGGGCCGGCGCCCACGTCGGCGACGACCATGCCTTCGCGCACCGACTCGCGCACCGCCGCGAGGTACGCCGGCGCTCGCACCGGATCGGCGAGCATGCGCGCGTACTCCTCCATCGTGTAGCTCATGCGTGCACCGGCGTGTGCGCATCCGCGGCGCGCACGATCGCGTCGCAGAGCTGGTCGAGATTCTCTCGGCCCACCGG
>DATEOG010000134.1:0-6138 GCA_035274345.1 Gemmatimonadaceae bacterium | reverse complement strand
GGCGCGCTTCAGCGGGTGCGCTTCGTCATGCAGGGTGGCCGCGTAGTGCGCCACGACGCGGAGCCGCGCGCCTCCCAGGTCGCACCATAGCGCCGACCGCGCATCACGTCGTCGTCACTCCGCGCGCCGCGCCGGATCGCCCGCCGGAAGCACGTCGCACGCCCACTCTGTCTGCTTCCAGCCCGGGATCGGTGTCCGCACCGCGGCTCGCGGCACGAACGCCGAGCGCTCGACGAGTCGGTACTGGTGGATGTAGCGCGGACAGTTCGGGTAGATCCGGTCGGCCACGACACGAACGACGAACTGGGCCTCCGGGTAGCCCGCCAGGAGCGGATCGTCGAACACGATCTCCGCCATGCCATCGACGCGCATCCGGCTCTGCCGCTCGAAGTCGATGAACAGCATCCCCACCCGATGCGTCGCGGCCACGTTGCCCATCGACAGGTACATCCCGTTCCCGTCGTAGTTCGGGAACGCCAGCGTCCGATCGTCGATGACCTTGATGAAGCCCGGGTCGCCCCCCTTGTACGAGCAGGTTGGCTGCCCATCGGCGTCGACGGAGGCGAGAAAGAACATGTCGAGATGCGCGAGGAAGGCGCGGTCGTGGACGGTGAACCGATCGTGCACCGTGACCTCCTCCAGCCGGTCGGCGAGACGGCGCGTATCGAAACGGTCCTGAAGCTCGCGGGCGGCGGGCGAGTACAACTCCGTCATGGGCGACACCTCCAGAAGGGGACACTCTGCTGTCATCCCGAGCGCAGTCGAGGGATCTGCACCCGTCGTCATCCCGAGCGCAGTCGAGGGATCTGCACCCAGTTGTCATCCCGAGCGCAGTCGAGGGATCTGCACCCCCCGATCACAAGCGAACATGAAGGCGACCTCCTGTGGACGCAACGTGATTCCATCGTGACGCAAGCGAACGGTGGCACGGCTCGCGGTGTCCGAGAGTCGTGTCTAGGGCCCGTCCCTGAAATCGATCACGCGTCCCTGCGCGTCGACGAAGAAGCGCATGTAGACGACCGCGCGCCAATGTGATGGATCGCGCGTCGTCATCCGGTAGCTGTAGATGTGCTTCACCCGCTCCTTCTGCATCTCCATGTCGACGTCGTCGCGTACGATGTACGCGAAGTCGTGGATCGTCTCCATGTCTTCGAGATACAGGTGGTCGCCGGGCGGATACGTCGGCAGGTGGGTCAACAGCGCCCGGGACATGATGGTGGTGTCCCTGACACCGTGCGCGTAGTCCGACACGAACTTCCGAAGCTTCTGCGTCATCTGCCGCTCGGGATCGAGCGTCGCCTTCCCTTCCCTGGCATCGGCCCGCCGGAGCCAGCTAGACGCCTCGAGTCGGATCGTCGCATCGGGCCACGTCATCACCCGGGCACGCTCGAGCACGTCGCGATTGGCCACCGGGTCCCACGCGCCGAGCGTGCCGACCGCGGCGACGATCAGCTCGTACGGTGCGTCGTCGGTGACGAGTGCACGCACTCGTCGCACATCGTCATCGGTCGGCCGCACTGAGGCCAGGGCCATGACCCCCTGGACCCGCCGATCCAGGTTGGCGTGCGCCAGCTGGGCGCGGAACAGATCGGCGATCGCCGGCGTCGCGAGCCCGGTGAGCCGAGTGATGCGCCGGAACACCGGAAATGCAGCAGTGTCGGCCCGAATGACGGACAGGACGCGGGCGATCTCCGCCTCCGTCGGCTTCGCGGCCACGAGCATGTCCACCGCCGTTTGCCGATCGATCGCGTTCGGCGCGTGCTCTACTATCGCCAGCAGCTCGCCGCGCGACCAGTGCAGCGCCGGAATCTCGCGGAGGAAGTCGTGGTCCGGATCGACGATCACCGCATCCGGCTTCCCGTCGGCGGCGATTACGATGCGCTGCGCCGTCTGATGGATGCGATGCTTCACACGCGTCATCCGGCCAGAGCCGATCATGCCGATCGTCGCGGCGAGATCGTATGGAGGCGCTCCGGACCCGACCGGCTGGAGCTGCTTCACCGTCACCGCAACCTGCTTTGCCGCCGCGTCCCAGCTCCACTCGTAGTCGAGGATGGGATGACCGGCGCGATGGATCCATTGCTCGAAGAACGGACCGACGTTGACGCCGGTGGCCTCGGTGAGCGCGGTGGAGAGATCTCGGCTGTCGACCGACCGATGGGCGTGCTTGCTCAGGTAGTGCCGCAGCCCCGCAAAGAAGAGACTATCCCCGAGCGTGCGCCGCAGCGTGTGGAGCACCCAGCCGGCCTTCTGATAGCTGTGCGCGTCGAACAGGTCGGACGACCGCCGGTAGAGATTCGTCGCGATCGGCCGAGTGTAGCGTCGACTCTCACCGAGATAGTCCGCAGCCTGCTCGGCGAGCAGGTGGTCGTACGCCGCTGGACCGCGGCTGTGCTCGACCCAGAGATAGCGGAAGAACGTCGCAAACCCCTCGCTCAGCCAGAGTTGTCCCCACTCGTTGGGTGTGACGAGGTTGCCAAACCACTGATGCGCCATCTCGTGCGCGTTCGTCTCCGTGTAGCGGCTGAGCCCCATCCGCCGGTCGGTCAGATACCAGTCGTTCAGCGACGTCGCGCTGACGTTCTCCTGCGCGCCGGCATACCCCGGAAGCGCGGCCTGGGAATACTTCGGCCACGGATACGGAACGCCGAGTCGCTCGGTGAAGAACGCGAGGATGGCGGGGGTGTCGCCGAACGTGTAGTCGACGAAGCGCTCCTTCCCCTTCGGCACGACGTACGAGAGCGGTACCCCGCGCGCCGACGTCGACGTCACGGAGAACGGCCCGCCAGCGAGGGAGATCACATACGTCGGGTGCGGCTGCGACAGCGACCAGTGGAAGGTCCGCGACCGTCCATCGGCGCTCGGCGTGTTGGATTGCAGGACGCCGTTCCCGATCACGGTCCAATCCGCAGGCACAGTGACACGCGTCTCGCTCGTCGCGAGATCGCTCGGATGATCCCAGGTGGGCAGCCACTGGCGATTGCCCGTCGACCCGCCACGAGTCCAGAAGCCGCGGCGATCAGGCTGGGTCGCGGTCGGAGTGACCCAGCGGAAGTTGTTGGTCGCCTGCGTACTATCGCGTGAGTAGTGGATCGTGACGGCCACGCGTCGTCCGCTCGCGAGCGCACGTGGCGCTTCGGCTTTTAGGAGATCGCCCTCACGAGTGAAGGGCGCAGGCCGGCCGTCCACCTGCACTGAGTCCACCGCGATCGCGGCGGCACAGTGGAGCGTGATCGCCGTCAGGCCACTCCGGATCGGCGCGACGGTGTTGACGACGGTTCCCCGGAACGTCTTCCGTGGCTCGTCGATCATTAGGGTGAGCGCCACGTGGACGAGGTCGTAGCCGTGCTCCGGTATATGGCGCAGCTCCGCCTGCGGTGGTGCGAAGGGGTGCGACGTGCCCTCCTGCGCACTCATCGGAGACCTGCTCGACATGAGCGCGAGCGCGATCAGTGAGCCGGCCCACAGAGTGCGGGGCACAGCTCGGGTCCACGATGGCATGTCGGGGCTGAGATTCAGTTGGGGTGGGCCGGCGACCCGCATGCTCCGCGGACCACCCCACTGACTCCTCTTTTCGCGAAAGGGTTGGAATCGCTGTGCTCGACTCGTCCCGATGCTGTCATCTCCGCGAGCAACCCTCGCGCGTGCGGACACGAGTGGTGCGAGCTTCGAACAGCCTCAGAACGGGCAGTTCCCCGGTCTCGGCTGGTCGATCCGCAGCGCTGCCCCCTGCGGCACCAGGTACGTCACCACGGTCTGCGCAGGTGCACCGCTCTCGTTGCGCGCCATGTGCGCGTGCTCGCCCTTGTCGAGGAACCCCTGCCCCTTCGTCTTCACCTCGGGCGTGCAAGTCGGATCGTCCGACTCGTAGAACGTCATAGTCCCCTCGGCGACGATGATGAACACGGGGCCGGGATGCTTGTGCCAGGTGCTCTGCGCACCGGCGGGAAACGAGATCGACTGCATGGCGACGTCGAGCGCCGGCTTGGCCTTCACCTCGACGTGAAAGTCCCCCGTGATGCGCTTGACCATGAGCACCGGGTCCTTCGGGTCCGTGAAGGTCGCCCGGCCGAGCGGTGTCGACGTCGACACGGCGGGCACGGTGACGAGCGCGGGCGACGTCGGCGCGAGCGCGCTCGCCGACGACGAGCTGACACCGGGTTCCTTGGCGTCGCTGCACGCGCCGGCGATCGCGAAGAGAAGGAGAGCACGGGTACCGCGGATTCGAGCCGACATGAGAGCCTCGCTGTGGCGTTGGGTGGGCGAGGAGCTCGCGGCTGTCCGCTCGACCCCCTGCGCCGTATGTTGGCTCGGCCGGTCGCGGACTCCTGCCCCTCGTTCCGACTAACGGGAACTCGCGCCCGATCACGACATTGCCCCCGACGCCGGGTGCCGTACCACCTCCGAGCGCCACGCGCACGCATGGATTCCTCGGCGACACGGACCGACCCGCTCTCCGAGCTCCGCGACGGCTCACGCGAGTCGGCCGACCGGCTCGTCGCGCTCGCGTATCACGAGCTGCGGGCCATCGCGCACCGCCGGCTCGTCGCGAGAGGACCGGCCGGCACGCTCTCGACGACGGCGCTCGTCAACGAGGCGTATCTCCGGATCGTCGATCGGTCGCACGGCGACTCGTACGATCGGGCGCACTTCCTGGCCCTCGCATCGCTCGCGATGCGACACGTCCTCGTCGATCGCGCGCGGGAGCGTGTGGCGCTCAAGCGCGGCGGCGTACGCGAGCGCGTCACGCTCGACGACGCGCATCTCGCCGTGGACGCGGAGCCGGACGCGCTGCTCGAGCTCGACGACGCGATGCAGCGCCTCGCGGCGTTCGAGCCTCGGCTCGCGCAGGTCGTCGAGTGCCGCTTCTTCGGCGGGCTCACCGAGCCCGAGACGGCCGAGGCGCTCGGGATCACCATGCGCACGGTGCAGCGCGACTGGGTGAAGGCGCGCGTGCTGCTCCGCCGCGCGCTCGCCTCCTGAACGGCGTGGCGCGCTCGTCATGACCGGCGCCTCTCCCACCGACGACTGGGCGCGCATCTCGGCCATGGTAGATGCGCTGCTCGACGTGCCGCCGGCCGAGCGTCCGGCGCGCATCGCCGAGCTGAGCGCCGGCGATCCCGCGCGACGCGCCGAGCTCGAACGATTGCTCGCGGAGTGCGAGCGCGAGATCACCCTGCTCGAGCGTCCGGCCGCCGAGCGATTCGCCTCGCTGCTCGACGACGAGCTCGCGCCATTCCCCGACGTCCTCGCCGAGCGCTATCGCGTCACGCGGGAGATCGGACGCGGCGGCATGGCCACCGTCTACCTCGCGCACGACCTCAAGCACGCGCGCGACGTCGCCGTCAAGGTGGTGCACCCCGCGTTGAGATCGGCGTTCGCCGCGGAGCGGTTCTCGCAGGAGATCGCGATCGTCGCGCAGCTTCACCACCCGCACATCGTTCCGCTCTACGACTCGGGAGAGGCAGGTGGCTCGCGGTACTTCGTGATGCCGTACGAGGCGGGCGCCTCGCTGCGGCACCGGCTCGTACGCGAGGGACCGCTGCCGGTGAACGACGTCGTGCTCCTGCTGCGCGACGTGTGCGACGCGCTCTCGCACGCGCATCAGGCCGGCGTCGTCCATCGCGACGTGAAGCCCGACAACGTGCTGCTCGCCGGCCGTCACGCGCTCGTCTCCGATTTCGGCATCGCACGCTCGGCCAGCGAGTCGTCCGCCGGTGGTGCAAACGCGTCGGTCACGGTCGGTACGCCGGCGTACATGGCCCCGGAACAGATTGCCGGCGACACCTCGATCGACCATCGTGCCGACATTTACTCCGTCGGTGTGCTTGCCTACGAGCTGCTCGCCGGTCGGCCCCCATTCGTCGGCACGAGCCGCGACGCGGTGCTCTCCGCTCACCGCGTCGAGCGACCGGCGGACATCGCGACGTTGCGCTCCGACGTCCCCGCTCCGCTGGCCGAGCTCGTGATGAAGTGCCTCGAGAAGCGACCCGACGATCGCTGGCAGAGCGCGGACGATCTCGTGCGTCGGCTCGAGTCGATCGCGGCGGGCGGCGCGCGCGCAGACGAGCGCTCGAGCCGGCGATGGCTTCTGCCGACGGCGCTCGCCGTGCTACTCGTCGGCGGCATCGCCGCGAC
>DATEOG010000133.1:0-20669 GCA_035274345.1 Gemmatimonadaceae bacterium | reverse complement strand
CAGGTCGTAGCGCATTCCCGGACGCCACTCGTGCTGATACGGCTCCGGTTTCGTCGAGAGCGCCTTCGGCATGAATCCGATCTGCGCGTATGGTCGGACACCGCGCGCGATATACGTGTCGAAGATCCGGTCGAGCACCGTCCAGTCGTACACGGGCCGCCCGCGCGCATCCTCGGTATACGCGTCGGTACTCCCCCATTTCAGCGCCGGCGTGCCGTCGCCCGTGTTCAGGAGGTTGTGCGTGCGGAAGTACACCTGCTTCGGCCGCAGCGCGCCGAGTTCCCCGATCAGCTTCCGCCCGTCCTTCATCGTCGCGTAGTTCGGTTCGTCCGCGCCGAAGAATCGCCAGATGGGCGTGAGCGGGCCGAGCGAGCGGCTCGCGTCGACGCGAATCTCGACGGGGAAGGGGGCGGCGCTCTGCGCGCCGGACACGCCGGCGAGCGAGGCGGGTGCGAGCAGTGCAACCGCGAAGAGCGAGAGGCGCGGCATCGGGTCGGGGTCACGGGTACTTGCCAAGTGGCGACGTGGGGCCGGTGATTCTAGCAGGCGGGCGCCGCCCGTCGCCAACCAACCACGATCGAACCAACCAACTCACCGACAACATGCCCATCCGGGTCGTCCGCCTTGGCAGCCCTCGCGCCGCTGGCGAAGGCCTCCGCCTCGGCACCGTGCGCCGTCCGCCGCGCGGAGTTCCCAAGCGCGATTTCGCGCGACGCGACTTCTACGATGTCTGGCTCCCCGAGCTCGCCCCCGCTGCAGCCACGGTCTCGGGTGCCCTCTCCGAGCCCTGGACCCCGACTCGCTGGCGGCGCTTCGAGCGCACCTATCTGAAGGAGATGGCTGCCCCGGCGCCCCGGCACCTCATCGAGATGCTGGCGGCTCTGTCGCGGACCACGAGCTTCGCCGTCGGCTGCTACTGCGAGGACGCCAGCCACTGTCACCGGCGTCTCCTCGCCCGACTGCTCGCGGAGGCGGGGGCGGTAATGGTCGAAGGATTGGAGGAATAGGCGAGCGATGACTGGTGCGTCCAGCCAGCTAGAGACCTCGGGGTGATCGTCGGTCCGGAGGCTGTTGCAGATCAGGTCGGCGACGCGTCGTTCTTTGTCGCTCACCCTGTCAAATGTCGCCTCGCAGATCCGCCCCCCGCGTCGACGCCGACGCGTCGCCGGCCATCCGGCGCCTCAGTTCGCGAATCCGGCGCACTGTCTTCGTCAGCAGCGCTCTCGCGCTCGCGGCCACCGACGCGGGCGCGCAGAAGCTTCAATTTCGGGCGCTCACACCAGACGACGGTCTCTCCAGCTCGCGCGTCCAGTCGATTCACGAGGACAGCCGCGGCTTCATGTGGTTCGGCACCACCAAGGGGCTGAACCGCTACGACGGATACGGGTTCGTGGTGTACCGCAACCATGACGGCGATTCCACCAGTCTCGCCGCGAACAACGCTCTCACGATCTACGAAGACGCGCAAAAGACGCTCTGGGTCGGCACTCCCGCTGGGCTCAGCCGCTACGACCGCGAGCTCGACGCTTTCCGGAACTTTCGCGTCTCAGCGAAGGATACGATTCAGGTCAGCGCCATCCTCGAGGCGCAGGGGACACTCTGGATCGGCACTGGTCGGGGGCTCTACAAGTTCGATCGCGCGACCGGCAAGGCGTCACCGTTCGGCGGCCAGCTCGCCACGTTCGAAATTCAGGGTTTGTTCGAGGACAGCGGGAAGCACCTGTGGATCGGCACCAGAGGAGGCGGCGCGTTCGAGCTGGACCCGAGCACCGGCTCGCTGAAGTCCTGGAACGTCGATCCCGAGAGCTCCGATTCGCCGACCCTCTACAAGGCGAAGGACGCGCGTCAGTTCGTCGAGGACGCGGAGGGCGCCATCTACATGGCCCTCGCTGACGGCGGACTGGCCAAGCTGAATCGCGCCACCGGTGGAGTGACACTCTATCAACACGACACCGACGATCCGTACAGCATCGCCATCAACGCGGTGTACTCGCTTCGCCTCGACGGCGCGCGCGGATTGTGGGTCGGCACGGAGAACGGAGGGCTCGACTACTTCGACTTCGCCACGCGTCGCTTCTTGCACAATCAGTTCGATCCCAACAATCCCAGAGGATTGAACAGCAATTCCATCTGGGCCATCCATCGCGATCAGACCGGAACGCTCTGGCTGGGTACCTTCGCCGGCGGCGTGAACATCTCGCTGCAGAACGGCAACGCGATTCGGCGGTTCCGCTCCGTCGCCGGCGACGCGACGAGCCTGAGCTTCAACTCCGTCATGGCGTTTCTCGAGGACGGTCGCGGCGCGACGTGGGTCGCAACCGACGGAGGAGGGCTCAATCGGTTCGACCGCACGAGCGGGAGATTCCAGCATTTCAGCAAGGCGACGAGCAACCTGAACTCCGATGCGGTGCTGTCGCTCGCGGAAGATCGCTCGGGCAAGATCTGGATCGCGACGTGGGCCGGCGGCGTCAGTCGCTTCGATCCGCAGAGCGGCCGGTTCACTCCCTTCACGCCGAAGAACAGCGGCATGGCGGACGACCACGCCTTCGCCGTGCACACCGATCGCGAAGGGCGCGTCTGGATCGGCACCTATCAGAAGGGTCTGCAGCGCGTCGACCCCGTCACCGGCGCCTTCAGCGCGCCGATCGTGCTCGGGAAGGGCAAGCAGAGTCAGATCCGCATCATCACGGAGCTCTCCGACGGCAGGTTCCTGCTGGGAACGGCCGGCAACGGCATGTTCCAGTACGATCCGAGCTCCGGGCGGCAGCGGGCCTACGACATCGGCAAGGACGGCGTGAGCGGCGCCTCCGTGCAGGCCATCGTCGAGTCCTCCCCCGGTATCGTGTGGATCGGCACGTCGAACGGGCTCGATCGACTCGATCGCGGCACCGACAAGTTCGAGCACTTCACCGAGGCGGACGGATTGCCCGGCACGGCGGTCAACGGCATCGCCGTCGACGCCTCGGGCCAGCTCTGGATCAGCGGCGACCGCGGTGTCGCGCGCTTCAACCCCGCCACGAAGAAGACCAAGACGTACACCGTCGCCGACGGTCTGCAGGGCAGCGAGTTCAACTCCGGCGCGTACTACAAGGCGCGTGACGGCGCCATCCTCTTCGGCGGCGCCAAAGGCTTCAATCTCCTCGAGCCGGAGCGGATCACCGAGAACACGCACGTTCCGTCGATCGCGCTGACCGGCTTCCAGCTGTACAACAAGCCGGTCGCCATCGGAGCGAAGGGCTCGCCGCTCGACCAGAGCATCACGGTCGCGAAGAAGCTGGTGCTGCGCCACGATCAGAGCGTCTTCACGATCGAGTTTGCCGCGCTCGACTTCGTGGCGCCCGAAAAGAACCAGTACGCCTACAAGCTCGAAGGGCTCGACGACGACTGGAACGAGGTGGGCACGAAGCGTGTCGCCTCGTACACGAACCTCCCCGCGGGCAACTACGTCTTCCGCGTGAAGGGGACGAACAACGACGGCCGCTGGAACCAGGAAGGCGCCTCGCTGGCGATCAAGGTCGTGCCGCCCTTCTGGGCCTCATGGTGGTTCCGCACCATCATCCTGCTCGGCGCCGCGATCGGGCTGCGCTATGCCCTGCGCGTGCAGCGGGAGCGTCGCGTCAGCCTCGAGCGCATGAACGCCACGCTCGCCGAGTCGGCGGAGCGCGATCGCAGCGCACAGCAGTATCTGGAGCGCAACGTGCTCGAGGTGCTCGACGCAATGGAGCGCTTCTCCGAGGGTGATCTTTCCGTCGCCCTCGAGGTCGAGCGCGACGACGCGATCGGCCGTCTGCGCTATGGCGTGAACAAGGCGGTGCTCAACATCCGGTCGATGGTGGAGCAGGTCCGCGAGGTGCTCGACTCCACGGTGGTCACCAGCCGTCAGATCCAGGCGGAGACGAACGAGCTGTCGCGCGGCGCCGAGGAGCAGATCAGCCAGACGCTGCTCGTCGCCGGAGCCGCGTCGCAGATGGCGCAGACGGTCTCGGCGAGCAACACCAGCATCGCCGAGGCGTCGGAGATCGCCCAGCGCTCGGGAATGGAGGCGCACGAGGGTGGACGCATCGTGCGCGATACCTTCGCCGGGATGGATGAGATCGTGACCACCGTCGGCGCCTCCGCACGCACTGTGCAGGCGCTCGGTCGCAGCAGCGAACAGATCGGAGCGATCACGCGGGTGATCGAGCAGATCGCCGACCAGACGGAGCTCCTGTCCCTCAATGCCGCCATCGAGGCTGCTCGCGCGGGCCGCCATGGCCGCACCTTCGCGGTCGTCGCGCAGGAAGTGCAGCGGTTGGCCGAACGCACCGCCCAGGCGACGAGCGAGATCGCCAAGGTGATCGAGCACAATCAGCGCGAGGTGGAGAGCGCCGTCGCGGCGATGTCGCGCGTCGGAGGCCAGGTCGAGAGAGGGAAGGAGCTGTTCGACAAGGCAGGCGGAGCGCTCGACGCGATCATCGACAACGCCGAGAAGATGCTCGCCTGCATTCAGCAGGTCCGTGCGTCGAGCGAGGAGCAGTCGTCCACCACGGCGCACATCAGCGAGAACATCGAGACGATCTCCACCGTGACCCACTCGGCCGTGCGCGGCAATCAGTCGGTCGCGACCTCGGTCATGGAGTTGAGCACGCTGATCGAGGACCTGCAGAAGCGCGTGGCGCGCTTCCATCTCGATGGGAGAGAGCAGCAGCCCGCTCTCCCGGAGATCAGGGCGGACGTCGCGAAGCTTCCCTCCGAGCCGCGGACGCTCGTCTCCTTCGACGCCTGATCGGTCCGTCGAGCGCGACAGCCGCGTCCAGGCGGCTGTCGCGCTCGTTGCGTTCCAGGGGCATATTCAGCGACAGATCGCCGCGAACGTCTGGCCTGCCGCGCCCGTAGACATCCGGCAGAGAGCGATCAGCTCGGAATCTCACCCACACGACCGACCCGATGAAGGTTTCTCTCAAGGTCAACGGTAAGCCGACGTCGATCGACGCACCGCCGGACATGCCGCTGCTCTGGGCGCTCCGTGACGTCCTCGACCTGAAGGGCACCAAGTACGGCTGCGGCGTCGGCCAGTGCGGCGCGTGCACCGTGCACGTCAAAGGCGCCGCCGTACGCTCGTGCCAGCTGCCGATCTCGACGCTCCAGGGCGCCGAGGTGACGACGATCGAGGGGCTGTCCCCGGACGGCTCGCATCCGGTCCAGCGCGCGTGGGACGAGATCGACGTGCCGCAGTGCGGCTACTGCCAGGCGGGTCAGATCATGACCGCCGCCGCGCTCCTGGCGAAGAACTCCTCGCCGACCGACGCGCAGATCACCACGGCAATGAACGGCAACCTCTGCCGATGCGCGACCTATCACCGCATTCGCGACGCCATCCACAAGGCCGCGGCCACCTCGGCCGCGACTCCGAGTGCTCCGGCCGCCACCACTGCCCGGCCGCGTCAAGCCGGTGCTCCGCGCAACTGAGGAATCGATCATGACTCTCGATGCGCGCGTCGACCGACGGCAGTTCCTCCGGGTCTCCGCTCTCGCCGGCGGCGGTCTTCTCCTCGGCACGATCCTCGACTTCGGCGCAGCCTCGGAGCTGTTCGCCGCCGATCCTTCGAAGGCGCCCGCCGGTGAGTTCTCGCCGAACGCCTTCATCCGCCTCTCGCCGGACGGCTCGGTCACCATCATCGCCAAGAACCCCGAGGTCGGGCAGGGGATCAAGACGATGCTCCCGATGCTCATCGCCGAGGAGCTCGACGTCGACTGGCAGACGGTGAAGATCGAGCAGGCGGGCCTGGATACGGTGAAGTTCACCGGCCAGGTGGCCGGCGGCAGCAGCGCCACACCGAACCACTGGCTGCCGCTGCGCCGCGTCGGCGCCGCCGCGCGCGCGATGCTCGTCGGCGCCGCGGCGCAGACGTGGAACGTGCCGGTGGCCGAATGCGAGACGGCGTCCGCCACCGTCACGCATCGTGCGAGCGGTCGCACCCTCAAGTACGTCGATCTCCTCGATCGCGCCGCGACGATCCCAGCGCCGGCGCTCGACGCGGTGACGCTGAAGGATCCGAAGAGCTTTCGCATCATCGGCACGCGCGTGCGCGGCGTCGACAATCACGCGATCGTCACCGGCAAGCCGCTCTACGGCATCGACATCACGCTGCCGGGGATGCTCTACGCCGCGTACGAGAAGAGCCCCGTGTTCGGTGGCCGCGTGAAGAGCGCCAACCTCGACGTCGTGAAGCGCGAGCCTGGAGTGCGTCAGGCGTTCATCGTCGAGCCGGCTGGCACCGACCTCACTGGACTTCTCGGCGGCGTCGCCATCGTCGCCGACAGCTGGTGGCTCGCGCGCTCGGCGCGAAAGAAGCTGCAGGTCGAGTGGGACGAAGGACCCGGCGCGACGCTGAGCAGCGCGTCGATCGCCACGACGGCCGCGACGCTCGCGAAGCAGCCGCCCCAGCGTTCGCTGCGCAAGGACGGCGACGTCGATGCCGCGCTCTCGGGTGCAGGGAAAGTCGTGCAGGGGGAGTACTTCTATCCCTTCATCGCGCACGCGCCGCTCGAGCCGCAGAACTGCACCGCGCGCTTCGTCGACGGGAAGATGGAGATCTGGGCGCCGACGCAGAATCCGCAGCCCGCTCGCGGACTGGTCGCGAAGGCGCTGGGCCTCGACGAGGCCAACATCACGATCCACCTCACGCGTGGTGGTGGCGGTTTCGGGCGCCGGTTGATGAACGACTACGTCGTCGAGGCGGCGCGCATCGCCAAGGAGTCGGGCGCCCCGGTCAAGCTGCTCTGGACCCGCGAAGACGACATGCACCACGACTTCTACCGCTCCGCCGGCTTCCACAACCTCACCGGCGCGGTCGACGCGAGCGGCAAGGTCGTCGCGTGGCGGAATCACTTCGTCTCGTTCGGCGACGCGGAGAAGTTTCCCACCGCCACCGGCAACCCGCCGTTCGCGCCGGGGGCGGCCATTGGTGCGGGCGAGTTCCCGGCGCGCTTCGTCCCGAACTTCGCGCTCGGCGCGTCGGTGATGCAGCACTACGTTCCGACGGGCTTCCTCCGCGCGCCGGGAAGCAACGGAATCGCCTTCGTCACGCAGAGCTTCATCGACGAGCTCGCGCACGCGGCGGGGAAGGATCCGCTGCAGTTCCGGCTCGATCTGCTCGCGGCGGAGATCCCGGCGCAACAGCCGCAGCAGGGCGGGCTCGTCGCGTCGCGCGTGCGCGGCGTGCTGGAGCTCGTGCGCGACAAGTCCGGCTGGGGCACACGAACCCTGCCGCGCGGCACGGGCATGGGCGTCGCCTTCCACTTCAGCCATCGCGGCTACTTCGCCGAAGTCGTACAGGCGACGGTGAGTCGCGCCGGCGCGCTCAAGGTGGACAAGGTGTGGGTCGCCGCCGACGTCGGCAGTCAGATCATCAACCCGAGCGGCGCCGAGAATCAGGTCGTGGGCTCCGTGCTCGACGGCATCTCGGAGGCGCTCGCCCAGGAGATCACGATCGAGAAGGGACGCGCGGTTCAGAGCAACTTCACCGACTTCCCGCTCATCCGCATGGCGCAGTCGCCGCCGGTGGAGATGCATTGGAACATCACCGAGTATCCGCCAACCGGGCTCGGCGAGCCCGCGTTGCCGCCAGTCGTGCCGGCGCTCTGCAATGCGATCTACGCTGCCACCGGAAAGCGTATTCGCTCGCTCCCGCTGTCGAAGCACGACCTGAAGTGGGGTTGACGCTGCACGCACCCTGAAACGCGCGCCGTGCCGCCACGTACTGTCCATCGTGGCGGCCGGCCCGCACTCTTGGGGTGATCGTGGTGCCGGAGCAGCGAAGCTCCGGCCGATCTCGCGGACGCGAACCCGGGAGTCCTGTGAGCTTCCTCCGTCGTTGGCGGGCCAAACACCTTCTCGTCGCATGGGTCGTGTACTGGGTCGCGCTCCTCGTCTTCTCGCTGCGCTCTGCGCTGGGCGTGGTGGCGCGCGGGTTGACGGCGCCGGGTAGCCACGGCTCGGTCGGGGCGAGCTTCGAGAACGGCAACTTCATCCTGAAAGTCACGAGCGACACCCAGACCTATATCGGCACGACGTCGTTCGCGACCATCGCGCTCTGGTTCGCCGGACCGCCGCTTCTGCTCTTTCTCGTCTGGCTCGCGACTCGGCGTGCTCCCGTCACGGAGCGCGATTCCGAGCGCGACTACCGCATCACCTGACCCCGAGGCTGTCGCATGGATGACGCGCGTCTCCCCCAGACCGAGTCGAGCGGCGCACTGGTGCCGCCGCCACCGCATCCGCCGACGGCACTCGCCGCCGGCGCGTCGATCCCGCCCCGTCGCTGGGAAGACGACGTGCTCGACGCGCGCGATCTGCTCGAGCGCAGCATCGAGCGCACCCTCGACGCACTCGATCGCGTCGGCGACTCCATCGCCGCGGCGGTCGGACTGCGCTGAGCGTGCCGGCGCGCACTCCGCTCGCCCGCCTCCGTACCGTCTCTCTCGCGCTTCCGGAAGCGCACGAGGTGGATGCGTGGGGCGAGCCGACCTTCCGCGTGAAGAACAAGGTGTTCGCGACGTACGCGTCGGCGGCCACGCACCACGGTGCCGGCAGGTCCGGCGTGTGGATCAAGGGTCCTCTCATCCCACCGCCATGAACCGCGAGCTGATCACCACCGCCCTCGAGCTGCCCAATCACCGCATCGCGCGCACCCTCGGCGTCGTTCGCGGCATCACGGTGCGCTCGCGCTCCGTGTTCGGCACCATCGGTGCCTCGCTGCAGACACTGCGTGGCGGCAACATCACGATACTCACCGAGCTCTGTGAAACGTCGCGTCAGGAAGCGTACGAGATCATGATTCGGCACGCGATCGACGTGGGCGCCACGGGCATCATCGCAGTGCGCTACGACGCGACCGAGATCATGACCGGCGTCACGGAAGTGCTCTGCTACGGCACCGCCGTCGTCGTCGAGCCGCGGTAGGGCGGGGGATGGCCCTCACCGCGACGATCTACAATCTCGATGTTCAGCTGTCCGATACCGATCGCGGCGTGTACGAGGCGCTCGCCTTCAAGGTGGCCCAGCAGCCCTCCGAGTCCGACGAGCACATGGTGGCGCGCGTGCTCGCCTACTGCCTCGAGTACACGGAGGGCATCGGCTTCTCGAAGGGAATCGCCGAGCCGGAAGAGCCGGCGCTGTTCGTGCGCGATCTCACCGGCGCGCTGCGCACGTGGATCGACATCGGCTCCCCCGACGCCGCGCGACTTCACAAGGCCAGCAAGGCCGCGCCACGGGTCGTCGTCTACACGCACAAGGATCCGGCCCAGCTCGTCCGCGCGCTGGCGGGTGAGCGCATCCACCGCGCCGAGTCGCTCGAGCTCTATGCCCTCGATCGCGACCTGATCGCCGACCTCGTATCCCGCCGCGACCGCCGCACGAAGTTCGATCTCACGGTGACCGAAGGTCACCTGTACGTCAGCATCGACGGCGAGACGCTCGAGGGAATCGTCGAGAAGATAGAACGCTAGGAGGCGGCTGTGCGCGATGCGCTTTGCGCGATGCGCCAGGCCTCGGGACGCTTCTAGCTCACTGTCGTTTCCGCCGTAGCGCAAAGCGCACTGCGCAAAGCGCACTGCGCATCACCCCTCCGCATACCCCCGCAGCCGCACCAGCATTTTCGTATCCGTCGCCGTCGCGTCGTCGAGCTTCGGCGTCTCGATCACCTTCGGCACACGTGCCAGCCGCTCGTCGGTCATGATCCGACGGAACGGTGCCTCGCCCAGCGAGCCCTCGGCGATCAGCTCGTGCCGGTCGCGCCTCGACGCGAACGGCGTCTTCGAGTCGTTCAGGTGCATCACGCGCACGCGTCCGAGCCCCAGCGTGTCCTCGAGGCGCGCCATCACGCCGTCGAAGTCGTTCACCAGGTCGTAGCCCGCCGAGTATACGTGGCACGTGTCCACACACACGCCGACGCGGTCGCGCTGCGTCGCGTCGATCCGGTCGATCAGCGCGGCCAGCTCCTCGAACGTCGCGCCAAGTGCCGTGCCCGAGCCGGCCGTCGTCTCGAGACAGAGGACCGTCCTCCCTTCGACCTGCGACAGCGCCTCGCTGATCGCGTCCGCATTGCGCGCGATCCCTCCCTCCCGCTCGTCCATGAAGTTGCCGGGATGCGAGACGAGGTAGTCGAGTCCGAGCACGCTGCACCGCCGTAGCTCGGCGACGAACGACGCGATCGATCGAGCGCGGAGCACCGCATCCGGGCTCGCGAGGTTGATCAGATACGAGTCGTGTGCCATCGTCGCCGTCACGCGCGTTTCGGCGAGGCGCTCGTGGAACAGGCGGCACTCCTCGTTCTCGCAGTCTCGCTCCGCCCAGCGGTTCGCCATCTTGGTGAACATCTGCATCGCGGTCGCCTCGAGCGCCGCGGCGCGTGGCGGTGCTTCGGGCACCCCACCGGCCGTGCTGACGTGCGCGCCGAGCAACAGCGACGCCGTGCTCACGGCGTCATCCGCCGAACTCGGGCGCCCGCCCTCGCAGGACGCGGCCGCAGCGCGGGCAGTGAATGTCGCCCGTCTCCGCCAGCGCATAGTCGAACGAGCGCCCGCACGTGCACTCCGCTTCCAGCCCCTCGTGCCCGCATCCGACGCAGAAATCGTCGTCCGCGTCGTAGGAGCGGAACCGGCCGCACACCGGGCAGCGTTTGGTGACCGTCACGTCAGCGCGTGCCCCGGAGCCAGCTCTCGGGATCCACGGCGCGTCCCTGCGGCCGGATCTCGAAGTGGAGGTGCGGGCGCAGATCCGGATCCGAGGTGCCGACGGTCCCAATGGTGTCGCCCTTCCGGACCGGCGTGCCCGTGCGAACGCTCGCGCCGTTGAGCGACGCGTAGACGGAATAGTCTCCCGCGCCGTGCTGCACGATCACCGTCAGGCCGTACGTGCCGAGCTGCCCCACGCTCACGACCGTGCCCGGCGCGACCGAGCGCACCGCGGTGCCGGCCGCCGCCGCGATCCCGATGCCGTTCCACCGCGTCGTCGTGTTGTTCGGGTTCACCACGCGTCCGAACCGATACAGCACGGTACCGTCCACCGGCCAGTCCAGCCGGCCCAGGTCGCTCGTGCGCAGCGTGCTCGTCTCGCGCGGCGCGTTCGGGCGCGTCGCGACACTACGCCGGCGGTCGCTCTCGATCGAGGCGATCACGTTCGTCAGCCGCGACTCCGACGCGCGCAGTGCCGCCAGACGGTCGAGGATCTGCTGGGCCGACCGCTGCACCTGCTGCAGATTCGTCGTGCGCTCCCCGCGCAGGCGCGCGAGCCGGTCTTCCTCCTGCTGCTTGTCCATCCGGTTCTCTTCCACCGCGCTGCGCAGCCGGACGAGATCGGCGCGCTGCCGAAATACCTGGTCGCGCAGCGTCTGCACGCGCTGCACGAGCGCGCGATCGTGCAGCGCCAGCTCGTGCAGATACTTGTAGCGCGCCACCAGCTGCCCGAACGACCGCGCCGTCACCAGCGCCTCGGCGGAATACAGAGGACCGCGCTTGTAGATGTCCACGAGGCGGCGTTCCAGCGTCGTGCGGCGGGCGTTGAGCTCGCGCTCCGCCTTGTCCACCCGCGACGACGTCTGGTCGACCTCCGTCGTGATGAGGGCGAGCTGGCGGTCGAGCGTCCTGATCACGCGCTCGGTCGCGTCGCGCTGGCGGTCGAGGTTCGCCACCTCCTCGCGCAGCTCGTGCACGTTTCCCTGCAGGTTCGCCATGCGGCTTTCCAGCTCGGCGCGCTCGCGGCGGATGCGGTCTAGCTCATCGCGCTGCGCGCGGATCCGCGCCTCTGCCGACTGCGCCGTCGCGCCGGCGGGCAGCGCGAGCGTCAATGCCGTCACGAGCACCCACCACCGTGCGCGCGAGCTCACACCCGGCGTAGGTGCCTGCCCACGGAGACCGCGCTGCCCAGCAGTCCGATCAGCGCGCCGAACAGCAGCCCGAGCATCGCCACCCGCGCGTCGAAGAAGATCGTTTGGATCACGTACTTGTTGATCAGCGCCTGCGCGATCCACGTGAGCGCCAGCGCCAGCAGTCCCCCCATCACCCCCTTCGCGAACCCCTCGACGAGGAAGGGGCGGCGAATGTAGCCGTCCGTCGCGCCGACGAGGCGCATGATCGAGATCTCCTTTGCCCGCGCCAGCACCGCCATGCGAATCGTCGCGCCGATGATGATCATCGAGACGGCCGCGAACACGAGCCCGAGCGCGAGCCCCGAGATGCCCGCGATGTTCCGAAGCCGGTGGAGCTTCTCGATCCATTCTTCGCCGTAGCGGACGTCGTCGATGAACGAGTACGTCTTCACCCGGTCGGCCACGCGTTTCACCGTCGCGGGATCGCGCTGGCCCGGCTTGAGGCGGAGGTCGATCGAGGCCGGCAATACCGCGCCCTCGAAGAGGTCGCGAAACTCGCCGAGCTCCGACTGCGCGCGCTTCACCGCCTCCTCCTGCGTGACCAGGTCCGCCCGGAGCACCTCGGGGAAGCTGGCGATGTCGCTGGCCGCCTGCGCGATGTCTTCCGGCGGCGTTCCCTCCGCGACGAAGGCACGGATCTCCACCCGCTCCTCGAGCCGCTCCAGTGCTTCGCGGATGTTGAGCGCCACGAGCCCGAACAGCCCGAGGGCGAATAGGGAAAAGGCGATCGTCGTCACGCTCAGCGCGCTGAGGAGCGGCGCGCGATTGAACGTCTCGAAGGCGTCGCGAAATGGGCGCATCAGGGCGTCGGCCTCGGCACGGAGGTCGTCTCCGCGGAATCGTAGACGATCTGACCACGCGCCATCTCGATCGTCCGATACTCCTGCCGGCGGATCAGCTCCAGGTTGTGCGTCGCCATGATGATCGCCGTGCCCGACGCGTTGATCTCGCGCAGCAGCTGGAAGATCCCGCGGGTCGCGCGGTCGTCGAGGTTGCCCGTCGGCTCGTCGGCGATCAGCGCGAACGGGTCGTTCACCAGCGCTCGGGCGATCGCCACGCGCTGCTGCTCACCCCCGGATAGCTCGCGGGGGAATGCCCGGCCCTTCGACGCCAGGCCGACCTGCGTCAGCACGCGATTCACCTTGCCGCCGATCACTCCCGTCGGCGCGCCGATCACCTCGAGCGCGAAGCTGACGTTCTGCTCGACCGTGCGGTTCTCCAGCAACCGGAAGTCCTGGAAGACGATGCCGAGCTTCCGCCGGAGCTTCGCCACATCGCGCGCGGTCGCCGTCACGGAGCTCGTTCCGGCGACGCGCACCTCGCCCGAGGTTGGACGCTCCTCGAGGTACACCATTTTCAACAATGACGTCTTCCCGGCGCCACTCGCCCCGGTGAGGAGGACGAACTCCCCCTTGTTCACCGTCAGGCTGACGTCCTGGACCGCCGTTCCCGTGCGCGGATACGTCTTCGTGACGCGGGTGAAGCGAATCATCGTGGCGAGACGACCGATTCGAAGTCGTCTTCATCCTCGAGGTCGATCAGCTGCCAGCTCGAGCGCGCCGTCACGGTGTCCACCACTGCCTTCAGCAGTCCGATGAGGATCGGGCCGATGAGGATGCCCGCCAGTCCGAACGTGTAGACGCCGGTCACCAGGGCGACGAACATCCAGTAGAAGTTCAGCACGTGCGAGCGGTCGGCCGCGATCTTCGGACGCAGGTACATCGAGATGAACACCGTGTTCACGAGCGTGCCGATCACCACCATGGCGATCGCCGCCCCCATCGAGTTGCGGAAGATCGCCAGCCAGATGGCCACGGGGACGTACACGCTCCACGATCCGACGATCGGGAAGAACCCGATGATGAAGCTCACGACCGCCAGCGGTGCCGCCAGCGGTACGTTGAACAGCAGGTTCATGCCGAGGATGATCAGGCTCTTGAGCGTCTGCGTGAGCAGCGTCGAGTAGATCGCGCCGTACAGCACGCCGCGCACGTTGACCTCGAGCGCGTGCCGCAGCTCGGCGTACCGCGGCGGAATCTTGCTCGCGATGTAATCGCCGATCTTCTCCGCCTCGAGCAGGATGTAGAATGCCGTGAAGATGAAGATCGTCGCCGCGATCGAGAACCCGGCGAGCGCCTCGCGCAGCATGAGCGGCAGCCGCGTTCCGTACGCCGTCGCGTCGATCACCCATCTTCCCGCTGCCTCCGACGCATTGGAGGTCGCGAGGAACGGCAGCCGGCGCACCGCCTCGTTCACCTTGTGGGCGATCTCCTCCTGGTGCGTCGCCACGTACGTGCCGACGCTGGACAGCTCACTGTAGCTGTACGCGAGCACCAGCAGGATCGGCAGGATCACGCCGAGCAGCGTGAGGATCGCCGACAGCGACTTTCGGCCGGTCCGCCTGAGGAACCAGCCGTTCAGCGGCCGCAGGTAAAACCCGATGATGAGGCCGAGGACGGCGGCGATCACGACCGTCCGCACCATCCAGAGGAACGCGAGCAGCACCACCGCGCCGAGCGTGGTGGTGATGAGGATTCGGCGGAGCTCGGGGAGCGTCAGATCGCCGACGCGCGCGTTCAGTCGTCGGTCGATCCGCCGGCGCTCGCTCTCGCTGGAGCTCGCGAGGACGATCGGATCAGTCATCAGGGCAATGCATGCTCGATGTCGGCGATGAGGTCCGCGGCGTCCTCGATGCCGACGCTCAATCGAAGGAAGCCGTCCGGCACACCGCGGTTCGCCCGCTCCTCCGCCGAGAGATGCGTGTGCGAGGTGTAGCGCGGCTCGCTCACGAGCGAATCCACACCCCCCAGGCTCGGCGCGTGCCGGATCAGCCTCAGCTTTCGCACGAATCGGTCCGCGGCTCGGGCCCCCCCGGACAGCTCCAGCCCCAGCATCCCCCCGAAGCCGTCCATCTGTTCGGCCGCCACCTCGTGGTCCGGATGCGTCGGCAGGCCCGGGTAGTGCACCGCCCGGACCTCGCGCCGGTCGTCGCACCACTGCGCGATCTTCAGCGCGTTCTCGTTCTGTCGGCGGACCCGCACGTCGAGCGTCTTCAGTCCCCGCTCCAGCAGCCAGCAGGCGAACGGGTCCGGCGCCTGGCCCCACACGATCATCTTCTGCCGCACCTCCTCGACGTACGAGGCAGTGCCGAGCACCACGCCGCCCATCACGTCGTGATGGCCGTTCAGGAATTTGGTCGTCGCGTGGATCACGACGTCGGCGCCGTGCTCCAGCGGCCGGAAGTTGATCGGGCTGGCGTGTGTCGAATCCACCACCAGGGCCAGCCCGCTCTCGTGTGTGAGATAGCTCAGTGGCCGGAGGTCGATCACGCGGCACGTGGGATTCAGCGGCGACTCCAGGAAGACGGCCCGCGTCTCCTTACGCATGCGCTTCCGCCACCCGCGCGCCTCGAACGGATCTACCAGCGTGACGTCGATTCCGAGCGCGGTGAACTCCTCGGTCACCAGCCGGCGCGTGCTCCCATAGAGATCCCGTGAGGCGAGCAGGTGGTCGCCGGGGCGCAGCAACGCCATCAGCGCACACGCCGTCGCGCCCATCCCGCTCGACAGCACCACGGCGGCCTCGGCGCGCTCCAGTGCCGCGAGCTTCTTCTGCACCACCTCGGCGTTCGGCGCGTTGCCGTAGCCCGGAGACCGGGCCCCGTCGGACGATCCCACCTCGTGCACGAAGCTCACGCTCTGCTGCAGCGGTGTGACGACGGGAGCGTCCGCGTCGTGCGCCGGCTCGCCGGCATGAACTGCCAGCGTGGGAAGCGAATGAGTGCGCGTGCGTCGGGTCGAGGACACGGCAGGAAGGGAATGACGCCGCGTCAGGCGAAGTGCCCGCGGCGTGTATGCGAGTCCAGATCGGGTTTCACCACTCGGACGAGCTCCGACGGCGACGCCCCCGCGATGTCCCGGAGCACTGCGTCGCCGCGCTTCACCGATTCGTCCACCACCACCGTCGCCAGCTCCTGCCGTCGCGGCCCGTACACCCACGCCAGCTCGCCGTCCACGAGAAGACGCGCCTTCGCCTCCTCCGGGCTCAGTCGCACCTGCGGTCCGCGATCGCTGTCCGTCATTCGAGTGGCAATGAACTGAGCCACTCGCAATGGACGATTGCGACGGTCCTCAGTCATGCCGAACGCCGATTCCCCCGACGGCGATGTATCCGTCGTCGGTGCGCATCACGAGGCGCCGGCGGTGCAGGGTGTCCAGCACGGCCTCGCACTCCGATTCCCCCGCGCCCAGCGCGCTCGCCAGATCGGCCGGCCCGCTCCGACCGAGCTCGTACACCTTTTCCCAGACGGCCCGCTCGCCGTCGTCCACGATCCCCACCACGCGTGCGCCATCGTCGGTTTCCAGCACCAGCGCGAGCCGGTGCCGCTCGAGCACCGTCTCGATCGCGTCCCAGTGATACTCCGTCACGCCGCGGAACAGGAAGTACGCCTCGCGGTCGGCACGCTCCACGTTCGCGTAGCGCAGCAGCAGCTTGGCGATCACTTCGTCGGCGCACGAGAAATCGATCATCCCGACATGGGAGAAGTCGATCACGGTGAGCGACCGCTCGCGCGAGTCGGCCAGCAGCGCCTCGATCTGGGTGCGCACTGCGGCCCCGGTCGGGCGCGTTACGAGATTGGAATAGAGCTCGCACGACACGGTCTGCCGCAGCACCGAGCTCACGTCGATATGCATCATCATCGCGGGGCCCCGGAGACCCGCTCTGGTATAGTGACCTGAACCTGTGACCCCGGAAACGGAGCCAGCTTCTCCTGCAACGGCACGTCATCATCCCAGCTCGGGACGATGGCGATGCGCGCGGTGCCGCTCCGCACGCTCACCTTCCCGTCCCAGCGTCCCACGTAACGTCGCACGCCCGCAAGCCCTTGGCCACGGCCCGGATCCCGGAAACGGCTGACCCCGCGTACGACGGCTTCCTCCAGCGCCTCGGCGTCGTCCCATCGATCTGAGCGCACCCGGCCGGGGGCGCTCTCCAGCGACTGCCGGAATCCACAGCCCGCGTCGCACACCGCGATCACGACCACGCGGCGGCCGAGTCGCTTGCGCCACGTGTACGTCTGCACCGCCACCCAACCGCCGCGTCCCGCGTGCTCGACGATGTTCTGGCACACCTCGGAGAGCGTCATCGCGAAGCCGACCGTCGCCTTCGCGTCGATGTTCAGCTCCTTGGAGAGAATCTGCTGCGCCTTCTGCTGGATGCGTCCCACGACCTCGTGCACGTCCTCGCTCTTCACGACGGGCGTGATCTCCAGCAGCACACTCGATTCGCCGCCGCGCGCTTTCGGCACGGACCCGTGCAGGTCGAACAGCTCCTCCGCGTGGCGGAAGAATCCCGTGCGCGCCCAGTACGACGACGTCTCCTCGTTGTCGGGCGCCGTGAAGCTCGGCCGCTCTTCGCGTGTCTGTCCGAGCGTGAGCAACGCGGTGAGTCCGAATGGCGAGGCCCAGCGAGTGTGACGAGCGTCGACGATGACCTTGGCATCCAGTGGAATGCCCGCAAGCTGATCCACCACCTGCTCGAACGTGTAATCGTCAAGCGAAGGTGGTACGGTGATGACGCTGGTCACGTGAGGCTGAGCTCTCCTCGCAGGTGGGACGCGAGTCCGGTGACCCCCCGGTGCCCGACGTTTCGGGCCGCAGCCTTTCCGGCTGCGTTCATCGCGTCCGCTAACTTATCACCGGCAAGCATCCGAGAGAAATAGGTGGCTCCCCACACGTCGCCGCATCCAGTCGGATCGAGCGCGTCGTCGACCGATTCCGCCGGCATCAGCGCCGTTCGGACCGCGCCGAGCCCTCCCGTCGCGCCGCGCGGTCCTGTCGACAACCCTGTACGCGGAGGCAGGTCGTCGATCGCGTCGAATCCCGGTGCAGCGACGTAAATCGCTCCGCGCTTGCCCAGCGTGACGAACAGGCACGACACTCCTGCCGCGATGGCGGTCGCCGCGAGACTCATCGGGTCCGGCGCCACCATCGCCAGCTCGTCCTCGTTCATCTGAAGGAAATCGAAGCAGCGACACCATTCGGCGATGTTCGGGATGGGACGAAGTGTCCGCAACCCGTCCGGCTGCACCGCCCACGCCATCATGTGCAGATCGCAGTGGATCGGGCCGGGGAAATGCTGCCGGATCAACGTCGTCGTCTCGAGGTCGAGCTCCCAGCCGCTCAGAAAGTTGATCAGCAGCGCATCGACGTTCGCCTCGTCGAGCAGCGGCTTGAGCGCGAGCCAGCTCCACGCCGGCAGTCCGCCCGTCAACCGCTCGGTGCGTCGCTCCTCCGAGTGGTAGCGCAGCTCGACGCGCTGCGCCGGATACGGCACGGCCATCAGCGACGCGTCCGGCGCCATCCGCTTCAGCGTGCGGAGGAACTCGCGTGCGCGCGTCGCCAGATCCTCGCCGACCATCATGATCGGCACGATCTCCCAATCGTCGGCGAGCGCGGCATCGAGCGCGCTGAGCGTATATGTGATCCCGCCCCATTCCTCGACGGGCGCGTTGCGCGTGTCCCGGCCGTGGATGACGTCCCACACGAGACTGCCGATCACGCCGATGCGCTTCTTGCGCGGAGGTTCCTGCGTCCCACCGCGCACTCCGGGTGCTGCCGATGGGCTCACACGCCGCCCATGTGCTGCTGCTTGAAGCTCGCGACCGCGCCGACGACGCCCGCGCTTCCCGGCAGCGTGCCGGACACGATGCGCACCGCGCGCACGGCCGGCATGAACGCGCGCCGCCGCACTTCGGCTCGCAACGGCTGGAACAGCGCGTCCCCGGCCGCGGTCACGCCTCCCGCCACGACCACCGTATCGGGGTTGAACGTGTTGAGCAGGTTCGCGATCCCGGCGCCGAGATAGCGCGCGGTGTCGCGCACGATCTCGTTCGCCACCTGGTCGCCCGCCTTCGCTGCGTCGTACACGGTCTGCGCCGTGATCGTATCGAGCTTTCCGCCGACCATCGCCGGCATCGTCGAGGCGCTCTCCTCGCGCACGAGCACCTCGCGCGCGCGCGTGGCGATCGCCGGTCCACTCGCATACGCCTCCAGACACCCATAATTGCCACACTTGCAGTGCCGACCGTTCAGATCGATCGTCGTGTGGCCGATCTCCCCCGCCATGTCGGACGCGCCGTGAAACAGCGCTCCTTCGAGGATCAGCCCTCCGCCGATCCCCGTGCCGATCGTCAGGCCGATCACGTTGCGGCCGCCGCGCGCCGAACCCTGCCACCATTCGCCGAACGTCGCGCAGTTCGCATCGTTGTCGAGCGTCGTCGGCAGCCGCAGCCGCGCCTGGATGCGGTCGCGGAGCGGGAAGTCCTTCCAGCCGAGGTTCGGCGCCACCAGCACGATTCCCCGTTCACGGTCCAACGGTCCCGGCGCGCCCACACCGATCCCCACGAAGTCGTTCCGCGTCGCACCCGTCTCGCTGATCGCGTCCAGGAACACTCCCTCCACCAGACCGACAATGCGCTCGGCCACCGCCTCGTCGCCGGCCGCGGCGTTCGTCGAGATCGACCGCATCGCGAGGTGCTTCGTGCCGTCGAGCGTCAGGGCACCGCAGACGATGTTCGTTCCGCCGAGGTCTACGCCGATGATGTACTGCTCGCGTCCCGTGGTCATGCGCGTGCGTCTGGTCTGAGGATGAGCGTGCGCGCCCGCTCGGCCACCGCTTCGGCCGTGAGCTCGCGCATGCACCGGAAGTGCGTGAGAGGACAGCGTCGGGGCCCGTGCCGGTGGCAGGGGCGGCAGGTCAGTGTTTCATGCCCGACGACGACGCTCGACGGCGCCAGCGGGCCGAACCCGAAGTCCGGCACCGTCGGTCCGAAGATCGCCACCGTCGGCGTTCCCATGGCCGAGGCAAGATGCAGCGGCGAGGAGTCGTTCGTCACTATCACGGCGCTCCGGCCGATCAGCTCCGCCGATCCGAGCAGGGGGAGCGCGCCCGTCGCGTCCACGGCATCGGGCACCACCGCGCGGATCTCCGCCGCAAGCGCCGAGTCGTCGCGTCCGCCGACGATCACGATGCGGCCGACTGCCGCGAGCGCCCGGGCGAGCTCCGGATAATACGGCCATCGCTTCGTCGCCCACACGCTGCCCGGGGCGAGCGCGATCAGTCGCTCGCCCGCGGCGACGCCGGCGCGACGCAGCAGATCGTCCACTACCTCGCGCTCCGCACTTCCTGGTGCGAGTGACGGCCGCGTCTCCTCCGCGGTGGGCTCGCGTCCATTGGGCCGCGAGAGCAACAGCAGGCGTGCCGCATGATGCAGGTCGTCGCGGTAGGCCACCTTCGTCGTGTAGAGCCAGCTCCCCGCCGACGTCGCGAAGCCCGTGCGCTCGGGAATGCGCGCGAGGAACGCAAGTGCGGCGCTTCGCAACGAGCCCTGCGCGAGGAAGGCAGCGTCGTACGACGAAGCGCGCAGCCGGGACGCGAGCGTCGTGAGCCCGAACAAGCCGGCATGCGCGCCGCGCTTGTCGTACGGGATCACGTTGCGCACCGCCGGATGTTCCGTCAGCACCGAGGCAGCGGCCGGCGTCGTCACGACGTCCACCGGCCCGCGGCGCGCGAGCTGCGCGAGCAACGGGGTCGTGAGGATCGTGTCCCCGAGAAACGACGTCTGGATCACGACCGACGACGCCACGCGGCCGCCTAGTCGACTTGCAGGACCGCGAGAAACGCCTCCTGCGGGATCTCCACGGCGCCCACCTGCTTCATGCGCTTCTTCCCCTCCTTCTGCTTCTCGAGGAGCTTGCGCTT
>DATEOG010000132.1:0-2730 GCA_035274345.1 Gemmatimonadaceae bacterium | reverse complement strand
ACGGACGCCGTGCTGCGCACCGTCGCGAGCGGCGTGATCGCCGTCGACGAGAAGGGTCGGGTGATTCTCGCCAATCCGCGCGCCGAGACGCTGCTTGGCGACGTACCGCGAGCGGGCGAGCCGGTGAGCCGCATGTCGTCGTCCGCGGTCGCGGCGCGGCTCGCCGGCTTTCTCCGGGCCGATGAGGACGAGGAGGATTTCGACATGGAGCGCGAGGGCCGGTCGCTGCGTGGACGACTCTCTCGGCTGTCGAGTGGCGGCGCGGTGCTCACGCTCGACGACGTGACCGAGCTCGCGCACGCGCAGCGCGTCCTGGCGTGGGGCGAGATGGCGCGGCAGGTGGCGCACGAGATCAAGAATCCGCTCACGCCGATCCGGCTCGGCGTACAGCATCTGCGCCGCGCGCGCGGACGTGCGGACTACGAGCAGGTGCTCGATCAGAACGTGACGCGCATCCTCACCGAGATCGACCGGCTCGACGAGATCGCGCGATCGTTCAGCCGATATGGAGGGGCGCCGGAAGAGCGCGCACCGGCCGAGCCGACGGACGTCGGCGAGATCGTGCGTGACGTCGTGACGCTGGAGCGGCTCGGCGAAGGCGACGTGCAGTGGCGCGGCGAGGTGAGCGACGAGCCCGTGCTCGCGCTCGCGCGTGGTGACGAGCTCCGCGAGGTGCTGCTCAACCTGTTCGAGAACGCGCGGCTCGCGGGCGCGAGCGCGGTGACCGCGACGGTGCTCGATGACCGGCTGGAGGACGGCGTCCCCGCGGTGCAGATCTCGGTCACCGACGACGGCAAAGGCATCGCCGAAGACGTCCTTCCCCGCATCTTCGAGCCGCATTTCTCGACACGCACATCGGGCAGCGGGCTGGGACTCGCCATCACGCGCCGACTCGTCGAAGGCTGGGGCGGGACGGTGACGATCGCGTCGACGCAGGGGAAGGGAACGACGGTGCGGGTGAAGCTGAGATCTGCAAAGTAGTGGGTCATGCGTAGTGAGTCGTGGGTGACGACCCAGCGTGGAAACGCCTTCACCCATGCCTCATGACTCACTACCCACCACGACAACATCACTCCGTATTCGGTCCCGCATGGCCTGCGCCGTCCGTCCTGATCCTCACCGTCTTCACATTCACGAACTCCCTGAGCCCGACGTCGCTGAGCTCGCGGCCGTAGCCTGACGACTTCACCCCGCCGAACGGGAATCGCGCGTCCGAGACGACCATCTCGTTCACGAACACGCTCCCGGCATCGAGCTCTCGCACGAAGCGCTCCTGTTCGGCAGGATCGTTCGTCCACGCGCTCGAGCCCAGTCCGAACCGCGTGTCGTTCGCGATGCGGATCGCGTCGTCGATGTCGGTAGCGACGAACACGCAGCCCACGGGTCCGAACAGCTCGTCGCCGTAGGCCGGCGATTCGCGCGGAATGTCCGTGAGCACGGTCGGCGGGAAGAACGCGCTGTCCGGAGCGACGCGGCGGCCGCCGCAGACGAGGCGCGCTCCCTTCGCCACCGACGCCGTCACCTGCGCCTCGAGCTCCTCAGCCAGTCGCGCCGACGCGAGAGGTCCGAGCTGCGTATTCGGATCGAGCGGATCTCCCATCCGCAGGGCCTGCATCCCAGTCGAGAACCCCGAGAGAAATCGCTCGGCGATCGCGCGATGAACGATGAATCGCTTCGCGGCGATGCAGCTCTGGCCGTTGTTGATCGTGCGTGCCTTCACTGCGGTGTCGATGGCCTTGTCGAGGTCGGCGCTCGGCATCACGACGAAGGCGTCGCTGCCGCCCAGCTCGAGCACCGTCTTCTTGAGATGCTCGCCCGCGTTCTTTCCGACGCTGCGACCCGCGCCCTCGCTCCCAGTCAGCGTCGCCGCCGCTACGCGCCGATCGGCGAGCAGTCCCGCAACCGCGTCACTGCCGATGAGCAGCGTCTGGAACACCCCTTCTGGTGCGCCGGCGCGTCGGACGAGCGACTCGAGCTCCAGCGCGCAACCCGGGACGTTCGACGCGTGCTTGAGCAGTCCGACGTTTCCCGCCACCAGTGCGGGAGCGAGAAAGCGGATCACCTGCCAGAAGGGAAAATTCCACGGCATGATGGCGAGCACCACGCCGAGTGGCTGGTAGGACACGAACGAGCGATGCCCGTCGTCGTCGACGGTCGCGTCGGCCACGTACGAGGGACCATGCTCGGCGTAGAAGCGGCAGCCGGTGGCGCATTTCGCCGCCTCGTCGATCGCCGCCTGGATCGGCTTGCCCATCTCGAGCGTCATCAGCCGTCCGAGCCGTTCCTTGTCTGCGTCCAGGAGGGCGGCGAGTCGAGCCACCACGGCCGCGCGCTCCGCGACGGGCGTCTGCCGCCAGCGCACGGCGGCACCCGCGGCGAGCGCCAGCCGACGCTCGAGGGCTTCCGCGGAAAGCATTGCGTGCTCGGCCAGGATCTCGCCCGTGGCCGGGTTGATCGATCGCATCGTCGTCATGCGCCCCTCCGAGTGCAGAGCGCGTGCGCGCTCACTCGATCACCGCGTCGCCCTCGCGCCACCAGCCGTCGCCGGACTCTTCGCCTCCGAAGATCCGACGCCACCACGGAAGACGCCGCTCTCGCTCCAGCACCGCGGTTGCTGCGATGCGCCACTCGGTCTGCATCACCGCCGCGTCGGGGAAACGGTCGTCAGGGTCCGGGGAGAACGCGCGCTGCAGCCACGCGGCGACCTCGGGAGGAAACGCCGACAGATCG
>DATEOG010000131.1:0-14922 GCA_035274345.1 Gemmatimonadaceae bacterium | reverse complement strand
TCCCGATGAACGCGGTGATGAACCGGTCGCTCACGATCAAGACCGGACAGTGCCACGTGCACCGGTACATGAAGCCGTTGCTCGAGCGGATCCAGAAGGGTGAGATCGACCCGACGTTCATCGTCACCCACCGCATGTCACTCGACCAGGCGGCGGAGGGGTACAAGATCTTCAACGACAAGCTGGAGAATTGCGAGAAGATCGTGCTCAAGGCCTGACTGGGTGAGTTGGTGAGTTGGATGGCTAGTTGGTTGGTCGGTTGCTTGGTGAGTTGAACCGCGAACGGCCACGAACCGGCCTGAAAACCTCTCTGGGGGCCTTGCAGGCCGGTTCGTAGCATGTGCCGTTCAACTCACTCAACAACCGACCAACTATCCAACTATCCAACTCACCAACTCACCCGGTTTGCCCTAACCAGTTCCCGCGAGATATTTGTCGCATGCCAGCGATATCTCGCGCTTGTGCGACGCTCGTTCTCGCCGTTCTGATCGCCTGCCCGCGCGCCGAGCAAGCGTCCGTGGAAGAGCTGTACACCACGCGCATGCTCGGCCTGAGCTATCTGCAGCGCAATCAACTCGCCGAGGCCGAGTCTGCATTTGCGAAGCTGACGAAGCTCGCCCCCGACGATCCTCTCGGCTTCGCGAACCTCGGCCTCACGTACATGCAGGCCGGCCGCTATGCCGACGCGGAAAAGCAGCTCGAGCGCGCGCGCGAGCTCGACCCTCGCGGAACCGAGATCGGTCTCGCGCTCGCGCGCGTGTACGCGCAGACGAATCGCGAAGCGGAGGCGCGTGCGACGCTCGAGCAGCTCCGACGCGACTCGAGCGCCAACGCGCACGTGCTGTACGCGCTCGCCGAGCTCGACTCCCGCGGCACCGACGCCGCGTCGAGCAAACGCTACCGCGACCGCCTCCACGAGGTGCTCGGCGTCGCGCCGGCGAATCTGGCGGTGCGGCTCGAGCTCGTCGACGCGTTCGCGCGCGTAGGCGAGGCGGACAGCGTCGTAAGGCAGCTCGAGGAAGTGCGACGCATCCCGCCCGAGCCGCCGCCGCAGGCGCGTGCCATGCTCGACAGCATCATCCAGCTCGCGCGCGCGGGCCGCATCGGCGATGCCCGAGGCACGCTCGATCGCCTCCTCCGCGCCATGGAGACGACGTCGCCCTATCAGGCGGCGCTCGAGGACGTGCGGTGGACCGAGGGTGCAATTCCCGGCCGGCCGGTACTCACCTTCGCGCCGAAGAACTTCATCTCGCAGCACGGCGTGCGCGAGCGCGCCACGGTCGACGTCGCGAAGTACGTCGACGCGACCGCCGACGCAGGGATTCCCGATACACCCGCGGCCGCACGCTCGGCGGGCACGGGGTCGCTCGCGGCGGGAGATCTCGACGGCGACGGCGTCGACGAGCTGTTCGTCGCGACCGGTCCATCGAGCGCGCACATCTATCGCACCCAGGGGGGCGTGGTGCGCGACGTGACGTCGGGCTCCAGGCTGGCGCTCCCGCGCGGGGCCGCGTATGCCACCTTCGCCGACGTCGACAACGACGGGTGGCTCGACCTCTTCGTCATTGGCGGAGACGGACGAGGCGCGTTCTATCGTAACGACGGCAAGGGCGCGCTCGCCGAGCTTGCGACCGCGGCGATCCCCGACGTGAAGGGCGCGCGCCGGGCGCTGTTCGCCGATCTCGATCATGACGGCGATCTCGACCTGCTGCTCGTCGGGAGCGCGGGCCGCGCGCTGTATCGCAACAACCTCGACGGCACCTTCACGGAATCGACGGCGGGGTTCGGCCTCGGCGGTGCCGGCGACGCGCGAGATGCGGCGTTCGCCGACTTCGACGACGACGGCCGGCTCGATGTCGTCGTCGCGGGTACGTCGGGTGTCACGCTGCTCCGCAACGGAGGAGCGCAGCGATTCGCCGACGCAACGGGCACGAGCGGCCTGACCGGCTCGAACGCGACGGTCGTCGCGGCGGCCGACTACGACAACGACGGCGCGATCGACCTCTTCGTCGGCGGCGGCGAGCCGGCGCTCTGGCGCAACCGCGGCAACGGAACCTTCGTCCGCGACACGCGCTCGGCCGCCGCGCTTCAGGCCGTTCGCGGCGCATCGATCGCCTCGGCGACGTTCGTCGATCACGACAACGACGGATGGCTCGATCTCGTCGTCGGCTCGGGCGCGGGCGCGAACGGTGTCGTGCTCCTGCGCAACGACGGCACGGGCAAGCTGCTCGACCGCTCGACGATTCTTCCGCCGAACATCCGCTCGGGGGGCGCCTCCGCGCTGGTCGTCACCGACGTCGACGACGACGGCGACGAGGACATCACCGCCATCGACGCCGGCGGCTCGCCGCGCCTGCTGCGCAACGAGCAGGGGAACGCCAACCTCGCCGTGAACGTCGAGCTCCGCAGCCTCGGCGCCGGCAGCGGCAAGAACAACGCGTTCGGCATCGGCACGCGGCTGCAGCTTCGCGCGGGCGACCTGTATCAGACGCGCGTCGCCACCTCGAGACGCACGCACTTCGGGCTCGGCCCGCATCTCAAGGCCGACGTCCTGCGCATCGAGTGGCCGAACGGCGTGCCGCAGACGGTCTACGTGCCCGGCACCGACGAGACCGTCGTCGAGCGCGAGATGCTCAAGGGCTCGTGCGCGTTCGCGTACACCTGGGACGGCACGCGCTTCCGCTTCGTGACCGATGCGATGTGGCGCAGCGCCCTCGGCATGCCACTCGGCCTCATGGGGAGCACGAGCGCCTTCGCCCCCGCCGGCGCGTCGCAGGAGTACGTGCGCATTCCCGGCGACGCACTCAAGCCGCGCGACGGTCGCTACGTGCTCCAGCTCACCGAGGAGCTCTGGGAGACCGCGTACGCCGACGAGGTCCGGCTCGTCGCCGTCGATCATCCCGACTCGATCGACGTCTTCGTCGACGAGCGCTTCGTCCCGCCGGGCCCCGTCACACTGCGCACCTTCGAGGTGTCGCGCCGCGAGCTGCCGCGCTCCGCGGTCGATGAGCGCGGTGCGGACGTGCTCCCGGCGCTGCGCGCGGCCGACGACGTGTACGTGTCCAACTTCACGCCTACGCGCTACCAGGGCGTCGTCGAGCCACACGACCTCGTGCTCGACCTGGGCGAGTCGGCCGGCGCGCCCGACACGTATCTCTTCCTGCGCGGCTGGATCTATCCCACCGACGCCAGCATCAACGTCGCCCTCGGCCAGCAGTCGAAGGTCGCGCTGTCGGCACCCTCGCTCGAGGTGCGAGACGCGAGCGGCCGGTGGCGCACGGTGGTCGCGAACCTCGGCTTCCCGTCGGGGAAGGACAAGACGATGGTGATCGACCTCGCGGGCACGTTCCCGACGAAGGATCACCACGTGCGCATCCGCACGAACATGCAGATCTACTGGGATCACGCGTTCGTCGCGCGCGCGCCGAAGTCGCCGAGCGTGAAGCTCACGACGCTGGAGCCGGTGTCCGCCGAGCTGCATCAGCGCGGCTTCTCGCGCATGTACCGAAAGGGCGGCCGCTACGGCCCGTACTGGTTCGCCTACGACGACGTGACGAAGGACTCGCCCTGGCGGCCGATCGACGGCGCGTTCACGCGCTACGGCGACGTGCTTCCGCTCCTCCGCGGGCCGGACGACATGTACGTCATCATGGCGCCGGGCGACGAGACGACGATCCAGTTCGACGCGAGCTCCGCCTCGTCACTCCCGAAGGGCTGGAAGCGCGACTTCCTCCTCTACACCGACGGCTGGATCAAGGACTCCGACCTCAACACGGCGTTCGGCACGACCGTCGAGCCGCTCCCGTTCCACGCGGTGCGCTCGTACCCGTACGCGAAGGGCGACGCCTATCCATCCGACTCGGCGCACCAGCGCTACCAGCGCGAGTACAACACTCGGGTGTTGAAGGGTCGAGCGCGAGAGCTCGCCGGCGCGACGAAGGCGGGCCGCTAGGCCCGGCCGCGAGGCGACGTCGGCCCTTCGTCCAGCGTCGCTCTCCGCCGGACCGAACGCTAGATTTCCAGTGTGGTCTCCCGCCCTCGCCCTTCGGCCAGACGCGCCATCATGGCCGTCCCGTTCGTGGCCGCGATCCTGCTCGCCATGCGCCTCGACCGCGGTCCCATCCGGACCGCCGCCGACGCTACGCGTCCGGGCTTCGTCCTGCGCGACGCCACCGCCGAGTCGGGGATCCGTTTCCTGCACCACCGACCAACTTTCGACCCGAAAATTGCCGGCGTGGAGCCCCATGTCGCCGCGCTCGGCGCCGCCGTCTCGGTGGCGGATTTCGACGGCGACGATTGGCCGGACCTCTACTTCACCAACAGCCGGTTCGGCGAGCCGAACGCTCTCTACCGCAACAAGCGCGACGGCACCTTCGAGGACGTCGCCGCCGCGGCTGGCCTCGCCGACCTCAATCGGCCCGGTGAGGGCGTCTCGATGGGCGCCGTCTGGGGCGACATGGACGGCGACGGCCGCGAGGATGTGCTGGTCTATCGCTACGGCTACCTCTCGCTGTTCCGCAACGTCGACGGCCGCCGATTCGAGGACGTCACCGAGCGCGCCGGCCTTCATCGGTGGGTGAACAGCAACGGCGCGATCTGGCTGGATTACGACCGCGACGGCAAGCTCGATCTCTACGTCACCGCGTACTTCCGCGACATCGATCTGTGGCATCTCACGACGACGCGGATCATGCACAAGAGCTTCGAGTACGCCGACAACGGCGGAAAGAACCTGCTGTTCCGCAATCTCGGCGGCGGGCGGTTCGAGGACGTCACCGACCGCATGGGTGTCGGCAGCACGCGCTGGACGCTTGCCGCCGCGTCGGCCGACCTCGATGGCGACGGCTGGCCCGACATCTACCTCGCCAACGACTACGGACCGGAAGAGCTCTACCGGAATGAGCAGGGGAAGCGCTTCACCCTCGTCACGGCGGGACTCGAGGCGGAGTCCAAGAGCGGAATGTCCGTCACGCTCGGTGACGCGTTCAACCGCGGCCGCCTCGACGCGTACGTCACGAATATCTCCGAGCGCGGCTACATCTTCCAGAACAACAACCTGCGCGTGAACGAGCTGCGCGAGTCGCGCCGGTTCCGCAACGTCGCCGAAGGGGCCGTCGCCGACGCGGGATGGGCGTGGGGCGCCCAGTTCGGCGACCTCAATAATGACGGCGCCAACGAGCTGTTCGTCGCCAACGGCTTCATCTCCGCCGACCGCAAGCAGAATTACTGGTACGCGATGTCGAAGATCGCCGGCGCCAATGCGCGCTTCTTCGAGGACGCCAGCACCTGGCCCGCCTTCGGCAACGCGAGCCTGTCCGGCTACGAGCCCTCGCGCGTCTACCTGAACCGCGGCGTCGCCGGCTGGGTCGACGTCGCCGACCGCGTCGGCGTGAAGGACCTCTACGACGGACGCGCCGTGGCGATGGCCGATCTCTTCAACCGCGGCGCCGTGGACGTCATCGTCGCCAACCAGAATCAGCCGGCGATTCTATATCGCAATCAGACTGACTCCAGCAACCACTGGATCGCCTTCAAGCTCGTCGGCACGCGCAGCAATCGCAGCGCGATCGGCGCCGAGGTCACCATCGAGTCGGGCGAGCTCGTTCAGCGCCGCGTCGTCGACGGCGGCTCAGGCTTCGCGAGCCAGAACGACCGCCGGCCGCACTTCGGGCTTGGCAAGCGCGAATGGGTCGATCGCGTCGTAGTCGAGTGGCCGTCGGGGGCACGCCAGGTACTGGCGCGCCCGCCCATCGATCGCGTCGTCACCGTCATCGAGCCGGCTCGATGAGCGACGCGTCCCGGACGACGGAGCTCGCGGCGCCGGAACAGAGCCCGCTCGCGCGCCTCTGGCAGCGTTCGAGCCGGATCGATCCTCGCTATCTCATCGCCGGCCTGATCACGCTCGTCCTCCTGGTCGCGCAGCTCCGCTATCACATGTTCGGCGGCTACACGCGGCTCGTACTCGCCCTCGGCGTGTGTATGGCCACGGAAGCGCTCTTCTCGTGGTTCGACCGCGGACGCGTCGTCAATCTGCAGAGCGCCTACATCAGCGGCATCAGTCTGACGCTGCTCACGAAGCCGCAGGGGGGTGCGCTCTGGCCGTTCGTGATCGGCGGATTCCTCGCCATCTCGTCCAAGTACGTGCTGCGCTATCGCGACCAGCACCTCTGGAACCCGACCAACTTCGCCATCAGCGCGCTGCTCCTCGCCGCGCCGAGCAAGGTCGCGGTGCTGAGCCATCAGTTCGGGAACGACCTCGTCACGAATCTCGTGATCTGGGTGTTCGGCCTCCTCATCGCCAAGCGCGTCGGCGTGCTGCACATCACGCTCACCTACGTCGCGAGCTTCCTCGTCCTCAACGGGCTGCGCGCCGTAGCGCTGGGCCAACCGCCCTTCCCCGAGCTCGCGCCGATCACCGGGCCGATGTATCAGCTGTTCGTGTTCTTCATGATCACGGACCCGCGCACGGTCGTGAAGGGGCGGCGGCTCCAGATGGTGGTGGCGGCGCTCATCGCCCTGGCCGAGACCATCTTCCGCCTGATGGCCGACCGCGGCGTGCCGATGCCGATCGCGTTCAGCGCGGATCCGGCACTGCTGGCACTCGCGATCGTCGGCCCGCTCGCGAAGTGGCTCGACATGCGGCGCGCTCCGGCGGCCGCACCGGCTACAGCCCGTACCCCTTCTTGAGCAGGAACTTGCCGGCCTTCGCGTAGTAGGCGCGGTCGGGAAGCTCCCAGCCGAGCGTATCGGCCAGCCGGTCGTAGCCGTTGAAGAGGAAGGCGACGTAGAACGCGTCGCGGATCATCTCGCGCGACACGCCGGTCGCCAGCACGGCGCGAACGTCCGCAGGCCCGATCTCATCGGGGCGCAACGTGAACTTCTCGAGGAGCCGGAGCATGCCGCGCATCCGGTCGTCGATCGGCGCCGTCCGGTAGTCCTTCAGGACCGCCGTCATGCTGCCATTCCCCAGCGCTGCCTCCGCGACCGCGGAGTGGGCATTCGTTCAGAACACGCACTGGTTGAAGCGCGACACCACGGCGGCAAACGTCTCTCGCTCGCCGACGGTCCAGTCGGATGGTCCGCGCATGACCTGTTGGGTCAGCACGCCCCACGGCCGCCCGAAGAACTCCTTCCGGTAGAGCAGTGTGCGAACGACACCGGGCGCATGTCCCTGCACGAGCCGCATCACCGCGAGCAGCGCCCTGTCGCGCAGCGCGGTATGCCCCTGATGTACGCGACGAAGCCTCATGCCTCCTCCAGAGCTCTCAATCCCGCCATCAGCCGCTGCCGTGATGCGCCCACTGCCGCGCTCACGATGATCTCGAAGAGTTGGTCGTCTCCGTACTTCGTCTGAAGCGCCTCGATCTCCTCGTCGGTCACCTTGTACGGGTGGCCGTGGATCTTCTCGACGAGTGCCTTCAGCTCCTCGGGAACACCGACTCCCTCCGCTGCCGCATGTCGCAGCGACGGATCCGTCTGGCCGGGCCCGTCGAGTACGGTACGAAGCACGACATCACGCGCCGCGGCGTGAGGATCAGGAAGCTTTGGCGTCATGGGGCAAGGATGCGGTGAGATGGGCGAAGCGTCAATATGTCTTTTGGCGCTTTGCGCCAATGCGCATTGCCCTCATCGTTTCGTCGCGGAATCCCTGTACACTTTGATCCAATGTGACCGCACCAGCGCCTGCTTCGCCTGCCCCTCGAGCGACGAGACGATCAGGTTCGACGACTGCAGCGGCATGTGGCAGTCCACACAGCGCCCCGCCAGCGCGTGCCCCTGGGTGGGAAACAGCTTGCAGCTCTGCTCCTGATGGCAGGTCAGGCATCGCCCCGATAGCTGTCTGGTATCGCGCTGCGTCGCGTGAACGTCGTGACAGGTCTGGCACGTCATCTGTGACTGCTGGTAGCACCGGCTGCGCTGCAGCAGCGCCACCTGATTGCCATGCACGTCCACCGTGGCGTCGGGTGGCGGCGGCACGAGCGACACGTAGTCCGACAGCCGATGGCCGGCCACGTACGTGAATGTGGGCACGCGAGGATTCCCGAGCCCGCCGTGGCATTGCGCGCACGCGTCCATCTGGCGCTCGCGCGTGAGGCGCGCCGGATTCACGATCGCCGGCCCGCTGGTCAGCCGCAGCGTCGCACGTTCGCGCTTCACGTGCTCGCGTCCACCTGCGTGGCAGCGCTCACACGTGATCCCGAGGATGGCACCCGCCGAGTCGTACCGGTTCACCGTCTGAAGGTCGGGCTTCGCCTCGATCCACGTCGCGTGACACTCGAAGCAGCGCGGAGCCACCGCTCGATCGAAGTTCGCCTGTCCCTCGGCGTAGCCCGGTCCCGGGCTGATGATCCACGTGTCGAGCGACTTCCAGTACGAGATCGGCATCTGATACAGCGAGTCGCCGCGCCAGTACAGGAAGCTCTGTCCCTTCCGGTTCGACCCCGCGACGTAGGCGACGCGCTCCGTGCGCACGGTCGTGTCCTTCCCCGTGCCTTCGATCGCCGTCTCGTGAAATCCCGCCGAGTCCACGCTCATGCGGAAGTGCAGTGCCGGGTTCGGCGTGCGCAGTATGCTGCCCGGGCCAGTGAAGTGACCGGCGATCGTCCCGCGGCTCGGATGCCGAGACGTGAGTCGGTGCGCCGTTCCCTCGAAGCTCGCCTTGTCGCGATGGCAGGAGATGCACGTCGAGTCTCCCATCGCCGTCGCCGGCCGCACCGGTGTCGGCCACCGTTCGGCGCTGCGGGCCCGCCGCACGACGACTCCGCTGCCGACACCGACGACGATGAACAGCACCACCGCCGTCCAGGCGAGCCATCGCCGCGAGGTCACCGGAGCCGGAGCGTCGGTCATGCGGGCAGATTCGTCGCCGGTGCGCGTTCCTGCAAGGGACCCGAGTCCGTACGAGTCGGTCGACTCGTGCGGTCACGGCGCGCTCGCGCCTTCGGCTCCGCGAACGTCGGCGTAGGCCCGAGCCCACGAAGCGCGGGCAGCCTCGAGATCAGCTCTTCTCGGCTCATCCCGAGGAGCCCATGCCGATCCACCAGCACGTCGAAGTCCACCGGATAGAGGTTGTGGCGCGCGGGGTCCGCCAGGCCCGCCACGTTGCGCGATGCAATCGCGCGTTCGATCCAATGCACGAACTCCGCGCGATCGCCGGCCGATCCTGGCATGCCGACCTCACCGGTAATGCGGCGCAGCCTGGCCAGGCTCTCACGCGCCACCGGCCCGAGCACCGGATCGCCGACGCCGAGAAATCCCTTCCACGCCACGTCGTCCCCGCCCCCGACGCGCTGGCTCACCTCGGCGAACGACACGGTGGCGAAGTACAGCATCGCCTGCGCGGCGAACAGGTCGAAGTGCGCCAACGCCTCGTACGCGCCGGCGACGACGAGATCTATCTGATCTCCCTCCGCGCTCAGCGCGGCATCGTACCGCGCGAGCGTTGCCGCGTCGGGCTTGCGGTCGCCATCCGCGGCGTGCTCGAACGCGAGCGCCAGTCGCTCCACCGCACGCAGCCCCCACGCGATCCCCGTCGAAAACAGCGGATCGACGAAGGCGTACGCGTGGGGCATCAGCGCCCATCGCTCCCCTGACGCGCGCGTGAGCCGGTGCTGCACTCTCGGCACGAACCCGATCGGCATCGTCGGCCGAGCGTCGGCGAACAGCCGACTGATCGTCGGATAGCGCTCGAGCAACGTTCCCCAGAGTCGCGCGGGATCCGAGCCCGCGCTCGCGTCGAGAGACGCCAGCCCGCGTGGGGTGAGAAGGAATCCCGCGCTCGTCGTTCCGTGATCGAACCGCAGCGAGTACATCCATCCCTCGTCGATCAGATGGTGTACGGCGGCCCAGTCGTCCGGATATGGCCCCTCCGGCAGCGCGGGCGCTTCGTCGTGCATTAGCCGCACGTCGTCGAAGTGGCTGTACACGAGTGCCGCACGTGTTTGCGTGTGCTCGAGCCCCGAGGGAATCGCGAGCTGTCGCGCGAGGAAGCCGCCCGGCCCCGATGCGTCGATCACGAATCCCGCCTCGAGTTCGACCGCCTCGCCGTCGCGCTGTCCGCTCAGTCGTGCCGATGCGTCGGAGAAATCGGCCGACGTCAGCTCCGTGCGATCGAGATACTCCACGCCCGCCGAGACGGCGCGTCGCACGAAGTGCTCGTCCACGTCGGCCCGCAGCCAGTGCGTGTCCGACAGCGCATCCTCGGGGCTTGCGGCGACGAGCAGGCGCTCCGATTCGAGCCCGCGTTCCGCGAACGGCTCGCCGGGGTGATGTCGGTAGTAGGTGAACCCGCGCTTGAGCCCGCGCCTAAGAGCCGGCAGATGCGCCAGCCATCGTCCATGCGCCGCGAGATGATGGCAGTCGGCCAGCCCGTAGCGCGCCGCCAGCCGCTCGAGCGAGAGGTTGGCCAGCGGCGTCGTGGACTCCCCGATCGCGAACCGCGGATGCGTCCCGCGCTCGAGCAGGACGACGTCATAGCCGAGGACCGCGAGCACGCGCGCCAGCAGAGAGCCGGCAAACCCGCTCCCGACGATCGCCACCTCGCACGATCGCATCATGCCGTCACCTGCTCACCACCAGAGTCATCCCGAGCGAGCGAAGCGAGTCGAGGGATCTGCACTTGGCTGTCATCCTGAGCGAGCGAAGCGAGTCGAGAGCTCTGCACCGGACCAAACAGCGGGAGCACGGATGTGAGACGGCGATCTGACGGAAGCGGCCGGATCCGCTCCGTGCAGAGACGAGAGCTCTCCGCCGCACCATCAAAGATTTTTCAGGCGTGGATGGAGAGGAGCTCCGCACCGGTGCGACGCATCCCGAGTCCGACGGGAGCCGATCCGGCCCTTTCCGTTCGATCGCCGTTTGAGATCCGTGGTCCCGTCGTTTCACAGCGCCGATCTCGACCCGTACCAAGGGCGTAGTGCAGATCCCTCGACTGCGCTCGCGATGACAGCGGCGCAGACGTCGCAAGCGATCCTCGGCTCGGCGCGCCCGGTGAGATTGATCCGCGCCAGCCGCTCGATCCGTCGCGCACGGCACACCTCGCACGCCGGCAGCTGCTCGACGTCCCACAGGTCCGCCGTCACCACGCTGCCCCCCAGCGAGAGCGACGCGTCGAGCGCCGCCTCGAGCTGCGACAGCGTCGGCGGTGTGAACTCGCCGAGCGCGCGCAGCCGCTCCATCTCGCCATTCCCGCCACGAACCGGGATGATCGACACCACCGCTGCCCCCCGCGCGACCGCGTGCGCCACGGTGCGAACCGTCCATTCCACGCTCTCCTCGGCCGGCACGTGCGGCGCGCCGAGGAGCACGAAGACGCGCAGATCGATCGCCGCGTCGGCGAGAAACCGCGTCGCCGCGTCGAAGTTCGCGAGGTCGAGCCGCTTGTTGAGCTGCGCCATCGCGCGCGGATGGATCGTCTCGAGCCCGACCGCCACCTCGAGCGATCGGCCCTCCCCCAGCATCCGCGCGAAGTCGAGCGTCGCCTCGCCGATCGTGCTCGCGTGCGACTCCACCGTCACCGCCTCGAACGGAGCGGCGAGCCGCGCGAGCGCTGCGTAGTCCTCGCGCGGCACAGCGCGGCGGTCGAAGAAGTTGCTCGCCGTGTACAGCTTGAGCCGCTGCGGCACTGGGCCGTCGAGCGCAGAGAGCGCGCGCTCGACTTGCACCGCGAGCGCGCCCGGCGGCGTCGGCCCGTCGAGCGTCCACTGCCACAGATCGCAGAACGAGCAGGTGAAGGGACACTCCGCGCCGGCGAGGAACACCGTGAGCGCACGCTCGATCCTTCCGTCCGGGCACCGCTCCTCCTCGACCAGCGAGCCGTGCGCCATGAACGGATCCACGGCCCGCTTCGGCGGCCGCAGCGCGCGGATCCGCCGGTCGGCGGCTGAAACGCTCACACCGCCGCGGCGTGCAGCGTCTGGAAGTGGCGACGGTAGCGGCCCTCGTCGCGAGGGAAGAACCGCGAGACCTCGTCGGCGGACACGGAGCCCTCCTGGAAGCGCCGCTTCGGAAACACCGGCATCTCGATGCCGAGCACTGAGCGCACACCGCGCGAGACGATCTCCCCCTTGAGCGCGTATAACCGCTCGTGCGAGCCCTGCGTCAGCTCGGCGAACGGGATCGCCTCGGCCACCGCGATCACCGACGGACGGAGATAGGGACTGAAGTCGGCGAACCCGTACGCGCTCGCGCAGGCATAGCCGCGCACGCAGCCGCGACTCAGCCCGCCCGAATACGTCAGCGAGTGCTTGATCGACTCCACACCCCAACCCTCCTGATACAGCATGCGGTTGTTGACGACGCTGCGGATCGTGAGCTCGCTGTTCTCCTCGATCGGGTAGTCCTTCAGGTTCTCGTCGCCGCCGTCTCCGTCGACGAGCAGGTGCCAGTCGGGATAGCGCTCGCGGATTCCGGCCAGGAGCTGGAGATTCACCGCCGCGCACTCCACGTCGAGCGGCTTGTAGTCCTCGATCACCGAGACGGCACGCAGCGGGTCGAGCTCCGCGGAAGCGACGTCGATCGTCTCTCCCAGCATCTCGAGCCCCGTCCGGACGAGGAAGTCTCGCGCCTGGAGGGCGTCGGCCCCTGCTCCGTCCACCGACAGCGTGAACGCCTTGAGCCGCGCCGGTGAGATCCCCTCATTGAGCAGCAGCTTGTACAGGCAGAGGAGTACCGCGCCGCTGTCGATCCCCCCGGAGAACGGGACGCCGATGGGCGCCGAGGCGTCCTGCGCCAGCAGCCAGCGCCGCAGCTCGGCGTACGTCGCCTCGATATACCGTCGTCCGATCAGGTCCAGATCTGCCGGCAACGTGGCGCGCGGCGGGTCGAAGAACCGGCGGTGGACCGGGTTCGGGTCGGGACAGCCGATGAGCCGCAGTGTCGTGACGTGGTGCGCCGGCACCATCCGGGTGTAGCTGGGATGGAACTGGCTGCTCCAGCCGCGGCGGGCCAGCTCGGCGGCGATCTCGTCGATCCGCTCCGCGACGATGAGCACGGGGCCGTCCACCGCCTTGGCCAGGAAGTAGCGCATCGGCCGGTCCAGGCTCCGGGCCAGGAGCACCCGTTCGCCGTCCTGCGCCACGAGCGCGAACGAGCCGTCGATCGACAGCACCTCGTCGAGGTCTCCGGCGAGCAGGCGGCGACTGGCGTCCTCGGCGTCCATCGACCAGAGGCGCTGCGATGAGGCCGGGATCAGGTTAACCACCCGGGCGACGTAGTGCGATGTGCTCATGCCGACGATACCTCGCTTCGGTACGATTGCTAACTTTCACGGGTCGGACCGTCGACGGCGCGTCGCTGCCACCGCGACCTCGCTGCGCTGCTCCCCCGACGCCCGCCTGATGGTCGATCCAACGTTGACGAGGTTCGCACGCATGCCGTATTCGGGTCGCTTCGCGCTGGTCTTCCCGCTGCTCGCCCTCTTCGGTTGTCGGTCGGGCGAGCGTCCCGTCTTCGAGCTGCTCGCGGCGGACCGGACCGGCGTCTCGTTCGCCAATACCATCACGACGAGCGACACCCTCAACGTTCAGACCGACCCCTACATCTACAACGGCGCCGGTGTCGCCGTCGGAGACATCGACAACGACGGTCTCCCCGACCTGTTCTTCGCCGGCAACATCGTGTCGAGCCGCCTGTACCTCAACAAGGGCGACATGCGGTTCGAGGACGTGACCGCGCGCGCTGGCACCGGGACCAAGCGGTGGGTCACCGGCGTCACTATGGTCGACATCGACAACGACGGCTACCTGGACATCTACGCGTCCGTGTCGGGACCGGCGTGGTCCGCGCCGGAGTCGCGCGCGAATCTGCTCTTCGTCAACAACCGGAATAGAACCTTTACGGAACGGGCCGCGCAATACGGAATCGCCGATCATGGATTCACGACGCATTCCGTGTTTCTCGACTACGACGGCGACGGCTGCCTCGACCTTTTCGTCCTCAACAACTCTCCCGCCGACTTCTCGCGCAGCGACCTCTCCGCGGTCCCGGCCGGCGTGCGCATCGAGACGCCGGACAGCCACAACCAACTCTATCGGAACGACTGCAGCGGCCACTTCGCCAACGTCTCGCAACAGGCGGGCATTCTCCGCGAAACGGGCTACGGGCTGGGGGTCGCGGTCGCCGACGTCAACGGCGACGCGTGGCCGGACATCTACGTTTCGAACGACGTCGTCGCGAACGACGTGCTCTACATCAACAACCGGAACGGCACGTTCAGCAATCGCGCGCCACAGTCGCTCAAGCATACGAGCTTCGCCGGGATGGGCGTCGACATCGCCGACTTCAACAACGACGGTTGGCCCGACGTGCTGCAGGTGGACATGCTTCCCCGTTCACTCGAGCGGCGGAAGCGGGTGCTCGGGTTCGCCACGCCCAGCAGCGTGAACGAGCTGCGCAGCCGGGGTGTTCGCGACGACTACTCCGCCAACACGCTCCAGCTCTCGAACGGCGTCACGAAGGACGGCGACGTGGTGTTCAGCGAGATCGGCCGAATGGCTGGTGTCTCGCACACCGACTGGAGCTGGAGCGCCCTCTTCGCCGACTTCGACGACGACGGGCTGAAGGACATCTTCATCGGCAACGGCTATCCCAAGGCCGTGAACGATCTGGACTACATGACCACCACGACCACGGCGATGCGCCCTGGTCTGCGCAACGCGTCCAACCGCCGGGCGCTCGACAACCTCCAGCGGCTCCCGACCTACGAGACGCCCAACTACGTCTTCCGGAATGCGGGCGACCTCACCTTCGCCGACAAGAGCGCGGCGTGGGGGCTGAGCCAGGTGGGCTTCTCGTACGGCGCGGCCTACGCCGATCTGAACAACGACGGACGGCTCGATCTCGTGGTGAACAACATGGACGCCCCGGCGTTCATCTATGAGAACAAGCGGCGCGCGGACGAGGCGCACCACTGGCTCGCCGTGC
>DATEOG010000130.1:0-2519 GCA_035274345.1 Gemmatimonadaceae bacterium | reverse complement strand
CTCGCCGACGTCGAGGCGCGTCGGCGCTTCGAGCGCGACGGCCCGAACGAGCTGGCCGCCGAGCCGCCCGTTCCCGCGTGGCGCCGGTTCCTCGCGCAGTTCCAGAGCGTGCTCGTCCTTCTGCTCCTCGCCGCGACGGCGATCTCGCTCGCGCTCTGGTTCGTCGAGCGCGAGGCCGCGCTGCCCTACGACGCCATCGCGATCATCGCGATCGTGCTGCTCAACGCGACGCTCGGCTACGTGCAGGAGGCTCGCGCGGAGCAGGCCGTCGCCGCGCTCCGGTCGATGTCCGCCGCCGAGGCGACGGTCGTGCGCGACGGTGAACGACGGCGCATCCCCGCCCGGGAGCTCGTCGCGGGAGATCTCGTCCTGCTCGAGGAAGGCGACACGATCCCCGCCGACGCACGCATCCTCGAGTCCGCGGCGCTGCAGTCGGCGGAGGCGGCCCTCACCGGGGAGAGTGTGCCGGTGCACAAGGACACCAACGCGGTCGATGCCGACGCGGCCCTCGGCGATCGCACGAACATGGTGTTCAGCGGCACGACGATCACCTATGGCCACGGACGCGCGGTCGTCGTTGGCACGGGGATGCGCACCGAGATGGGACGCGTCGCCGACCTGCTCGGATCCACCACCAGCGAGATCACTCCGCTGCAGCGCGAGCTGGACCACGTCGGAAAGGTTCTCGCGATGGTCGTCGTGGGCATCGCCATCGCGATGATCGCGGCGATCGTACTGATGCATCACGTACGCGGCGTCTCCGCGCTGATCCAGGTCCTGCTGCTCGGTGTCGCACTGGCCGTGGCTGCGGTGCCGGAAGGTCTGCCGACCATCGTCACCGCGGTGCTCGCGGTGGGCGTGCGGCGCATGGCGCGGCGTAACGCAATCGTGCGCCGACTCTCGGCGGTCGAGACGCTCGGCTCCGCGACCGTGATCGCTTCGGACAAGACCGGCACCCTGACGCGCAACGAGATGACCGTGCGTGCGATCGTCACCGCCAGTGGTCGGGTGCGCTTCGCGGGTTCCGGATACGAGCCCGAGGGGGAGGTCGCCGCCGACGGGGCACCGCTCGAGGGGATGCTCGCCACGGAGGTCGAGCGCGCGCTCACGGCGGCGTCCCTCGCCAACAATGCGACGCTTCAGCAGCACGACGGCCGCTGGAGCGTCCAGGGAGATCCCACCGAAGGCGCGCTGCTGGTCGCGGCGCGCAAGGCGGGCCTCCACGACGGCAAGCTCGGCACGCGATGGCCGCGCGTCGGCGAGCTTCCCTTCTCGTCGGAGCGCAAGCTCATGAGCACCCTGCACGAGGACCGCGAACGGGAGTCGCTCCGCGTGCTGTGCGCCAAGGGCGCGCCCGACGTACTGCTGCCGCGATGCTCGCACGAGCTCGTCGGCGGCGAGGCGGTGGAGCTTGGGCCTGCGCGGCGCGAGGAGTTGGCGCGAGACAACGAGGCGCTCGCCGACGAGGCGCTGCGCACGCTCGCCACCGCGTATCGTCAGCTGGACGCGAACGCGTCCTACGCTGTGGGCGACGGGCGCCACGGCATCGACGAATCTGTCGAGCAGGGGCTCGTCTTCCTCGGCCTCATCGGCATGATCGACCCGCCGCGCGCCGAGGCGCACGACGCCGTGAAGCGCGCGCGCGATGCCGGCATCCGACCGATCCTCATCACGGGCGACCATCCCCGTACGGCAGCCGTGATCGCCGCCGAGCTCGGGATCACCGCCGACGGCCGCGCGCTGAATGGGAAGGAGCTGACGCAGCTCACCGACGAGGAGCTCACGAAGACGGTGGCGGAGGTGTCGGTGTATGCCCGTGTCGATCCGTCGCACAAGCTGCGCATCGTCGAGGCGCTGCAGCGAAATGGCGAGGTGGTCGCCATGACGGGCGACGGCGTGAACGACGCACCGGCCCTGCGCGCCGCCGACATCGGGGTCGCGATGGGAATCACCGGCACCGACGTCTCCAGAGAGGCGGCGGACATGATCCTCGCCGACGACGACTTCGCGACGATCGTCGCCGCCGTCGAGGAAGGTCGCGGCGTCTACGGGAACATCCGCCGCTTCCTGCGCTTCCTGCTCGCCGGCAACCTCGGCGAGGTGATCACCATGTTCCTCGGCGTACTGCTCGCCGAACGGTTGGGGCTGCGAAGCGCGAGCGGAGAGCTGCTGCTGCCGCTGCTGGCGACGCAGATCCTCTGGATCAATCTCGTGACGGACGGTGCGCCGGCGCTCGCACTCGGCCTCGACCCGGCGGAGCGCGGGCTCATGCGCCGCGGTCCACGTCGGCGCGACGAAGGGGTGCTCACGCTGCGCATGTGGCGCGAGATCACGACGTCGGGGCTCGTCATGGCGCTGGGAACACTCTGGCTGCTCGACGCGTCGCTCCCAGGCGGCTTCGTCGCGGGCACGGGGACGATCGAGCACGCCCGCGCGATGGCATTCACGACCCTCGTGCTCGCGCAGCTGTTCAACGCGTTCAACGCGCGCTCGCCGTCGCGCAGCGCGTTCTCCGACCT
>DATEOG010000129.1:0-2953 GCA_035274345.1 Gemmatimonadaceae bacterium | reverse complement strand
ATCAGCAGATGCTGGAATGGACGGCAGCGGGCAAGGGTGCGCGCCTCGTCGCGCTGGTGCACCACACGGACCCCGACCGCGAGTGGATGTACGACCGGAAATCCCACATCGGTAAGCTCGACACCGCGCTGGACGAGGCCGCGTCGCGCGGCTGGACGGTCGTGGACATGAGACGCGACTGGAAGGTCGTCTATCCGCCGCGACCGACGCAGGCTCGGCTACACTAGCCAGCCGCCCGCGGGGACTTCCGGCTCGAGCGTCACGAGGGCCCGCACCTGCGGGCCCTTTCCATATGGTATCGCCAGCCTGCGGACGGCCCGATCGCGCGCTATTGTTTTCTCCCAGCGTGATCGGTCAACCTCAGTGATTCGGAGAACGAGATGCCGCTGAACAGAAAGGTGCGGTACGGAATGGTAGGTGGAGGGCCCGGCGCATTCATCGGCGCCGTCCATCGCAAGGCTGCGGCGCTCGACGGCGAGATCGAGCTCGTCGCCGGCGCGTTCTCGTCCGACCCGATGAAGTCGCGGCGGCAGGGTGAGCAGCTCTTCCTCGATCCCACACGTGTCTATGGATCGTGGCGCGAGATGGTCGACGGCGAGAGCAAGCTTCCCGAGGGCGAGCGCATCGACTTCGTCACGATCGTCACGCCGAACGTCGCGCACTTCGAGATTGCGAAGGGGTTCATCGAAGCAGGCTTCCACGTCGTGTGCGACAAGCCGATGACGACGAAGCTCGAGGACGCCGAAACGCTCTGCCGGCTCGTGGCCAAGCACAAGACGGTGTTCGCGCTGACGCACAACTACACAGGCTACCCGATGGTCAAGCAGGCGCGCGAGCTCGTGCGCCAGGGAACGCTCGGCGAGATCAAGAAGATCGTCGCGGAGTATCCGCAGGGATGGCTGGCCGGCGCGACGGGAATCAGCATGTGGCGGCTCGATCCCAAGGTCGCGGGCATCTCGTCCGCCGTCGGCGACATCGGGCTGCACGCGTGGCACCTCGCGCGCTACATCGCGGGAGTGGAGGTCGAATCGATCTGCGCCGACCTCACGACGTTCGGCAGCGGCTACGAGCTGGAGGACGACGCCAACCTGCTCGTGCATTACGAGGGGGGAGCGCGCGGGATCATCTACTCCTCGCAGATGTCAGTGGGCGAGGAGAACGGGCTGCGCGTTCGGATCTACGGCACCAAGGCGGGGCTCGACTGGAAGCAGGAGAACCCGAACTACCTCGAGCTGCTCCACGGGAACGGACCGGTGCACGTGTACCGCCGCGGCAACGACTACCTCGATCCGATCGTGAAGCACAACTCGCGGATCCCGTTCGGGCACCCCGAGGCGTTCATCGAGGCGTTCGCCAACATCTACCTCAACGCGGCACGGACCATGGCGGCGCAGATCGCAGGGCACAAGCCCGGCGAGTTCGACACGGATTTCCCGACGGTGCAGGACGGCGCGCGCGGCGTGCACTTCATCGAGAAGGCGATCGAGAGCGGGAAGAAGAAGGGGTGGGTGGACGCACGCTACTCGCCACCAGGTGCGTGAGGCTCGGAAGCGACGGGACGAGCTGCATCGATCACGACCGGCGACGACCTGGCGTCAATCCCTCCTCCGCTAAACGTACTTGGACAACCTCACGCACTCACTCGTGGGCGCGACGCTCGCCGAGCTCGCGCTCCCTGCCGGTGCGTCGCGTGCAACGCGGCGCACCTTCTTCATCGCCGGCGTCGTCGCCGCGAACCTCCCCGACGCCGATCTCGTCTACACCTGGATCACGCCGGCGCCGCTCGGCTCGCTCCTCCACCACCGCGGGCACACGCACACGATCGTTGGCCTCGCGGTGCTAGGCCTGGCGATGGCGGCCATCTGGATGCTGCCGTCGCTCCGCGATGCGGTCGGTCCTCTCCGCCGGCGATTCTGGGCCCTCCTTGCGATCGCCCTCGCCAGCCATCTCGTGCTGGACTCGTGGAACAGCTACGGCGTCCATCCGTTCTGGCCCGTGAGCTCGCGGTGGTTCTACGGAGACGCGGTGTTCATCATGGAACCGTGGCTTTGGCTCCTGCTGGGCACTGCGGCGACGCTCAACGCGGTCAGTCGCTTGGGCCACGTGCTGCTCGGCGGGATGCTCACGCTCCTCGCCGGCGGTGCGGTGTTCGTGCGCATGCTTCCCGTGACCGGCCTCGTCGTGACCGCGGCATGCGCGATCGTGCTCGGTCTCGTGATGCGCCGGTGGACGCCGCACCGGCGAGCCGCGACCGCGCTGGCGCTGGCCCTGACGTTCGTAGCCGGCTCGTTCGTCATTCGCGGAGTGGTACGCGCCAAAGTCCTCGCGTCGGGTTCGAGCGCCGTGCGTCCGCAGGTGGTCGACCTCATCCTCAGCCCGCGCGGAGGAAATCCGCTCTGCTGGAGCGTCATGTCAGTCGTTCGCGACGAGCCGGCCGGCAGCTACCAGCTGACTCGCGGTGACGTCGCAGTGCTTGCGCGATCCGCGTGTGGATCCGCGCACGCGAGCGACGTGGTGTGGGGCGAAGCGTCGGTGCATTCGTTGCCGCAGCTCCGCGCGCTGTACCGCGCGGACTGCTGGGTGCGCGGCTGGATGCAGTTCGGACGTGCCCCCGCGGTCGCCGACGGCGCGATTGCCGACCTCCGCTACGGAAATTCGGTGCGGGGCAACTTTACGACGATGGTCCTCCGGCCGCCCGCCGAAGCCGCGCGCTGTCCGGCCAATCTCACCGCGTGGCGTCCCCCGCGCGCCGATCTCCTCGGCGAGGAGTTCGAGCGCGCTCGGTGACTTTCTCCGCGTTCGGGTTCGATCAGCGTCGGCCGCGACGCGCGTAGCCCACCGCGAGATCGGTCGTGCTCCAGAGTTGAACGTCGGAGCCCGAGCCGTAACGCACGGGCACGACACGTCCGCCGCGCAGCTCGTAGCTCCACAGCTCGCTGTGGAATCCCGACGC
>DATEOG010000128.1:0-6413 GCA_035274345.1 Gemmatimonadaceae bacterium | reverse complement strand
CGTCGCGATGCAGTCGGGCGCCCGCCGCGCCTAGCTGGCGCGCGCTTGCACGTGGCGCGTTCGCGAGCATAATGGAGGCAATCGGAAACGGCCGCGTCGCACCATGTCGGTGCGCGCCCGCGCCGCACATCGCTTGTCACTGCGATTCGAGTTGGTCCTGCCGCGTAGCGCCTGGTTGTCGCTCGTCGCCTCCCTCGCGTGCGCATCCGCCCCACCCCTGGAACGTCCGCCGCTCAAGCCGACCGGCATCGCCGCCGACATCGACTATCTCGCGAGCAGGGCGCTCGCGGGTCGCGGCGCCGGCTCCCCAGGTAACGACACTGCCGCGGTCTTTCTAGCGCGGCGCCACCAGGCGCTGGGATTGCCCGGCGCCTTTCCCGGCGTGTGTCCGACTGGCGTCGCGTGTGGTGTTTCGTACTTCCAGTACTTCAAGGGTGACGAGGTCGGCGGACACAACGTCGGGTCGTTCATTCGCGGCTCGGATCCCGACCTCTATCGCGAGTTCGTGGTCGTCGGTGCGCACTACGACCACATCGGCACGTCGGCGCGCTTCGCGCTCGACCCCGACCTCGTCTCCACCGTTCGACCTGGTGCGGACGACAACGCGTCGGGAACCGCCGCCCTGCTCGAGCTTGCGCGCCGCCTCGCCGCCAGCCCGCCTCCGCGCAGTGTGCTCCTGATCCATTTCGACGCGGAGGAGTGGGGACTCGTCGGCTCGCGCGCGTTCGTGCAGCAGCCGCCCGTGCCCGCATCGTCGATGGTCTTCATGCTCAACCTCGACATGGTCGGGCGGTTGCAAGGGCGGGATCTGTTGATCGACGGCACGGCGGCGGACCCTCTGACGCGCTCACTCGGCGACAGCGTCGCCAATGCCATGGGCGTGCCTTCCGCCCGATCGAATGTGTCGGCTGGCCGCTCCGATCACGCCGTGTTCGCCGTCATCGACGTTCCGGCGCTGTCGCTCACGAGTGGCTTCCATCCCGACTATCACCGGGTCTCCGATGTCCCCACGCGCATCGACATACCCGGCCTGACGCGTATCGTCGACGTCGCCGAGGGGATCGTGCGTGCGGCGGCGACACGAACCTGGCCGCCGCGCCACACGTCCTCGACCACGACCCCGCCGTCCTCGTTAGCCACGCGGTGACGCTGCAGCACGATCGGCCGCTGCACGAATACCATCTTCGGTTGGACGGGCATGCGTGGACGATCGCGCATTCGGGCGCGATCCTGAGCGAGCGAGACGAGCAGCGTTACCTCGGTGAGGACCGTGGTCGCGCGCCCTACGGCCTCGCGCTGTGGCCCGCGTCGATCGCGCTCGCGCACGAGCTGGTCTCGCGAGCAACCACGCTTCACGGCCTACGCGTGCTCGAGCTCGGGGCGGGCACCGGCTTGGCGGGCATCGTCGCAGCCACGTACGGCGCGAGCGTCGTGCAGACCGATCGTCTCGAGGAGGCCATCGCGATCGGACGCCTCAACGCGGAGCGGAATGGCGTCCGAACGATTGAGCATCGCCTCGCGGACTGGACTTCATGGACCGACACTGGGCGCTACGACCTCATCCTTGGCGCCGACGTCATCTATGCACCAAGGTTGCACCCGTCGCTTCGCGCGATCTTCGACACCAACCTCGCGCCCGGCGGCCGGCTTCTGCTTGGCGACCCCTTTCGCTCGGCGAGCATCCGCATGCTCGAAGGGATGGAGCAGGATGGTTGGACGGTGCAGATGACCAAGTGGCGAGTCGGAGGCGCCTGGGGGGAGAGGTCGATCGGGGGGTTCGAGTGCTGGCGGAAGTGCTGACAGAAGCCGGAAGTCACCGCCGCGCCGAGAACGGTAGTGCCTACCGAGAGACAACGTTCGAATCCTGCCGAGCGCGGACATTTCTGAACGTGACCGAGTACCTCAACTGCTCGACTCCTGGAATGCTGTGCTCCCACTCGTCTCTCGCCTCCCCGCTCAGTAGATAGGCGGAGCGAGGCTGTGCGGTGAGCGACACGCGCTCCCACCCCGTGTCGCTCGCACGGCGGAGCCGGAAGGTGCACGCCGAGAGCAGCGAGATTCCCACCACCTGCCCGAACACCTCTTTGTCGCGGTGCCAGCCGATGGCTGCGCCGGGTCCGTACTCCATCACGAGCACGTGCTGCAATGCGTCTGCCGGCATTCGAGCGAATCGCGCCGCGTGCTCCCGCAGCTCGCGCAGGAACTCCGGCATGTCGTCCGCCTCGAGCAGCCGGCGCGCGCCGAAGTCGTACTGCCAACCGAACGAGATCACCCGCCGTTTCGCCGTATATCCCTGGAACTCGAAGTCACGGAAGGGCAGGGCACGCACGCGCTCGAGCACCGTCGCCTCTTTCGATGCGTCGATCACTTCCGCCTCGTATCGGAAACCGTCGGGCCACGCCGGCTGCGGCGCGCCGAAGAGATCGAATTGGTTGCCAGTCACCCGTTCGTCGCTCCACAGGTTCAAAGTGTGAAGCTCGTGATCGCACGACGCTTGCCGCCGCGGTGCTCGCAATCGGGGGCGCCTGGCGTGTGCGATTCGTCGCTCCGATATTGCCGCCATGAGCAATTGGCTTCGCGGACCGCTGCTCGGTGCGCTTCTCGGTCTTCCCATTCTTGGTGGCGGAGGACGTCTGGCCATGCACGCGATCTCGCTCACGCCCGGCGCGCAGCGTGCCGTCACGGTGCAGGGCACGATCACCGTGCTCCTCGCGGGAATGGCTGCTGGAGTGGCCGGAGGTGCGATCTACGCGTTGCTGGCGCGCGTGCTTCCCGCGCGCCGGCGGCTGCGTTCCGCCATCTTCGCAGTCGTTCTCGCGCTGCTCACTCTGCGCGGGCTCCATCCGGTGCAGCCGCTCACCCTCGCGCTCTTCATGCCCATCGTGCTCGTGTACGGTTGGCTGCTCGAGCGAGCCTGGCACACGCGGTCGCGCTCCACTCGCGCCCTCCACACGTCTCCGTGAACCGATTCGTTATTCTTCCCGCGCTCGCGGCTTGCCTCTGCACCGCGGCGTGCGCGTCGTCATCCGTCACACCTGCACCCTCCCGCGGCGCCGGAGTCCTGGCCGCGGTGTTCGCGCACCCGGACGACGAGACGATCGTCGCGCCCGCGCTCTCGCACGCCGCACGCAACGGTGCGACGGTGTACGTCGTGATCGCGACCGATGGCCGCCGCGGAGTGTCGAAGCACGCCGGGATTCCCGGCGGCGACAGTCTCGCCACGGTGCGCGCCGGCGAGGCGCGATGCTCCGCGGCTGCGCTCGGCGCCCGGGCGCCCGTACTGCTCGGTTTCGAGGACGCCGGGCTCGCGGTGCTGAGCCCGTGGCCCGGCGAACCGCTCGACCGAATGGCGAAGCGCGTCGATTCCACCCTCCGCGCCCTTCACCCGGACGTCGTGCTCACCTGGGGCCCGGAGGGCGGCTACGGTCATCAGGACCACCGTCTCGTCGGCGACGTCGTCACGCAGGTGTTTCAGTCGGGCGCAGCGAGCTCGGCGCGCCTTCTCTACGTGGGGTTCACTGCGGATCGGATCGCTGGCGCACCGCGGTGGTACGGCTCGCGCGTGTATCCGACTGCACCGGCGCTCCTCACCACGCGCATCGCGTTCGACGAGCGCGATCGCGAGGCGGCGCGCCGGGCGATCGCCTGCCACAAGTCGCAGGCGACCGAGGCAGACATGAATGAGAGCTTCAACGCGCTCACGCATCTCTGGAACGGCGAGGTCGCCTTCCAGCAGTGGCGCGGCGGGCCCTCGGCGTCGTCGTTCTTCTAGGCTCGACGCGCCACGCGACTCACCTTCGATCGACCATGACTCGACTGTACACGGCAGTCCGAGCCGGCAAGCTCGGCCTGCTCGCGACGCTTTTCACGAACGGGCTCCTCGGTGCGCAGCAGCCGATCTTCACCCCCGATCGCGCCGACGGCGTCTACAAGGTCGGAGAACGCGTCGGGTGGACGGTTACGCTCCCCAGAGGCGCGAAGGCGTCCGGACCATACAGGTACACGATCCGACGCTTCGGCGCCGACTCGATCGGCGCCGGAACCGTGTCCCTGGGGAAGGGACGCGCTCGCATCGAGACATCGCTCGCCGAGCCGGCGATGCTCGTCGTCGAGGTGACGCCTCCCGCGGACGTCTCCGATTTCGGGAATGCGAGCACGGGGGGCAGGGGGCGCGTGCGCCTCGGGGCTGCTGTCGAGCCCAGGAGGATCACCGCGTCCGAACCCAAGCCCGCCGACTTCGACGCATTCTGGGCCGAGAAGCTTCGCCAGCTCGCTCAGGTACCCGTCAACCCCGTCGTCACGCCCGGCGAGAGCGATCGCATCGCGATCGAGTGGTTCACCGTCAGGCTCAACAACGTCGGTGGCTCGCACATCTACGGTCAGCTGGCCAAGCCGGCGGGGGTGGGAAAATTCCCCGCCGTGCTCGTGAGCCAGTGGGCGAGCCCGCCCTATCCGCTGCAGAAGACGTGGGTCACCAGTCTCGCCGCGCTGGGCTATCTGGCATTGAACATCGAGCCGCACGACGTGCCCGGGGACATGCCCCAGGCGTACTACGACGCGTTGCCGGCGATCATCAAGCAGTACAACACCATCGGTGCCCTCAGCCGCGACGAGAGCTACTTCCTCCGCATGTACCTGGGCGTCTACCGTGCCGTCGAGTACCTCGCAAGCCGGCCCGATTGGGATGGCAAGACGATCGTCGTTACGGGCACGAGCATGGGCGGTCAGCAGAGCTTCGTCGCGGCCGGCCTCAATCCACGCGTGACGGACCTGATCGTGAACGTTCCTTCCGGCGCGGACGTTACGGCGGCGCTCCACAAGCGATGGGCGAGCTATCCGAACTGGAACGTGTCGAACTCACGTGTCCTCGAGACGTCCCGCTACTTCGATACCGCCAACTTCGCGTCGCGCATCACCGCGCGCTCGCTCGTCGGCATGGGCTTCATCGACGACGTCTCGGCCCCCGCGGGGATATGGGCCGTGTTCAATCAGATCACCGGACCCAAGGAAGCGGTGCCGTTACCCGACTCGCCGCACAATCACCTTGCCACGGCCGCACAGCAGCGCCCAATCGTGAAGCGCACCGCCGAATGGCTCGATGCGATCGCCAAAGGCCGCGATCCCCTCGCCGCTCCGCCGGCGAAACCGTGATCGGACAGGCGCGACTCATCACCGCGGCGAGCGTGACGGCGGCGATGGTGGTACTCTATGACCGCTCGACGTTCGACGTTTGCAAGTTCAACCAGGAGGGCGTCCCATGAACGCAGCAGCGCTCGTGAGCATCGTCGGCGGATTCATGGTCGTGTTCATCGGCGTGATCGTCGCCACGCGAAGACCCAAGCTGTAGTTCCAGTTGTTGCTGGTCAGACGCCGAGCGGCAGATCAAGGTCGGCCGCTTCCACGCGTCGCGTTGCGAGCGACACCCGCCCGCGAACGGGAGGCGCCTCGCGCCATCCCGCCAGATCGAGCACGCGCGCCGTCGTGCGATCGACCATCTCGGACTCCTCGGGCGATACCGCCGAAGCCGCGGCGAGGTCGAGCCACGAGAGTGCTTCGTCGAACGCGCATCGGACGACGCCGGCTTCCGCGGCGAGCAGCGCATAGCGGTAGGCCATCGCGCGGTCTCCCGCCTGGTCGGCATGGCGCGCGATCTCGCCGGCCTCGAGGGTCGCCCTCGATCCCGCCGGTAGCAGGAGCTCGATCGTGATCGCCAGCGCGCGATGCACCTCGCGGCGCCTCGACGTCGTCAGGCGCGCGCGCACGACGGCGGCGATCGTCGGGTGGGCGCACGCGTAAGCGCCGTCGGACTCCACCACGAGGTGTCGCTCGACCAGCGCGTCGCCGAGCATCGCCGCGTGCAAGCGCGAGATGCCGTGAAGGTGCGAGAGCAGATCGGCGCGGCATCCCCGGCCGGCGGATGCGATACTGATCAGTACCGCGTGCAGCTCGTCCGGCAGGCACTCGATGCGGTCGGCGATCGCGTCGTGCACCGTCGGGGCGTAGCTGTAGCCGCCGTTCTCCGCCGCGGTCGGCGACACGATCCAGGCCTTCGTCTCTGGATCCACGGTCAGGATGTCCTGCGCGAACAGCGTCTTCAACAGCTCGATCACGTAGAACGGATTGCCGGCTGTCACCTCGAAGATGCGCGCCGCGAGCCGCTGGCCCGCCGTCGGCGAGTCGACCCGGCCGAGCTCGCGCACCAGCTGCCACACGTCCTCCTGCGAGAGCGGCGCGAGCGTCACGTGTGCCGCCCCCCGCATGGCTCGCAGCGCGCGACTGAGCCTCGCCGCGGGAGCATCCCGCTCCACCTCGCCCACCGTGAACGTGGCACACCAGAGCACGCGCGAGTCGGCAAGTCGCCGCACCAGGAAATGCAGTAGCCCACAGCTGTCGGCATCGCACCACTGGAGATC
>DATEOG010000127.1:0-3617 GCA_035274345.1 Gemmatimonadaceae bacterium | reverse complement strand
GCGCGCCGCGTACGATCGCTACGGCGAGGCAGGGCTTCGCGGCGGCGCCGGCGGTTATCACCACGTGGACCTGTCCGAAGCGCTCGGCATCTTCATGCGCGACTTCGGCAACTTCTCGGGGCTCGAGGACCTCTTCGGGCGCGGGCAGGGCGCCGGCGGCGCTCGCTCGGGCACCGACGTCAAGCTCACCGTGCCGCTCTCGCTCGCCGAGGTCGCGACCGGAGTCGAGAAGCAGATCACGCTCAAGGTGCTGGACCCGTGCGATCGCTGCAAAGGCAGCGGCGCGGAGCCCGGCAGCAAAGCGCAGCAGTGCCCGACGTGCGGCGGCCAGGGAGAGGTGCGGCGCGCACAGCGCTCGTTCTTCGGTCAGTTCGTCACCGTTGCGCCCTGTCCGACCTGCCACGGCGACGGGAAGATCATCGAGTCGCAGTGCAAGAAGTGCCGTGGCGATGGTCGCATACGCGCCGAGAAGACGATCAAGGTCGCCATCCCCGCCGGCGTCGCCACGGGGCAGTACATGACCATGCGCGGAGTCGGCAACGCGGCGCAGCGCGGTGGCGATCGCGGCGACGTGCACGTCGTGTTCGACGTCGCCGACGATCAGCGGTTCGAGCGCGACGGCGAGGATCTGTACACCGAGCTGCTCGTCACCTATCCGCAGCTCGTGCTCGGCGCAACGCTCGACGTGCCGACGGTGACCTCCAGCGTGGCGCTCCAGATTCCACCCGGTACGCAGAGCGGACAGCTCTTCCACCTTCGCGGTCGCGGCCTCGCGCGCGTCAACTCGAACGGCACGGGCGATCTGCACGTGCGCGTGCAGCTGTGGACGCCGGAGAAGCTGTCGCCGGAAGAGGAACAGCTCATCGAGCGGCTCGCCAAGGTGCAGCAGTCGGTGCCGATCGATCGGGGCAAGGGATTCTGGGCGAAGATGAAGGAAGCGTTGGGCGCGTGAGCTGGCTGGCCGTGCGGGTGAGCGCCGGCGGCGCGCGTGACGCCGCGCTCGCCGCGCTGTTCGAGCTCGGCTCGCTCGGCGTGCAGGAGGTGGGAGACGACCTCGTGACACATTTCCCTGACGACGTCGCCGCGAGCGAGGTAGTCGGCGCCGTACAGCGTGCCGCGCCGGGAGCCACGGTCGCCACCTCGCACGTCGCCTCGGTCGACTGGAGCGAGGAGTGGAAGAAAGGCGTCGGAGCGCACGACCTCGGCGCACTCGCGATCGTTCCTCCCTGGCTCGCCGAGGGTCGGGATCCGGCGCGCACCGTGGTGATCGAGCCGGAGATGGCGTTCGGTACGGGCGAGCACGAGACGACGCGCGGCGTCGTTCGACTGCTTCCCGATCTCGTCCGTCTCGGAGACCGCGTCGCCGATCTCGGTGCGGGAAGCGCCGTGCTCGCGATCGCCGCGGCCAAGCTCGGGGCCGCGCACGTCGCCGCGATCGAGATCGACCACGACGCCATCGCGAACGCCGAGGAGAACGTTGCGCGCAACGGTGTCGCGGACCGCGTGACCGTCATCGAGGGGGATGCGGCCGTATTGCTCCCGCTCGTCGCGCCGCTGCGGGTCGTGCTGGCCAACATTCTCTCATCGGTGCTCCTCGAGTTGCTTCCTGTGATACGTGAAGCGCTGTCGGCGGACGGCGAGGCGGTACTCAGCGGCATCCTGCTCGACGAGCGCGGCACGATGCTCGCCGCGCTCGCGAACGGCGGCTGGCGCATCGTCGCCGAAGACGTGGAAGGTGCGTGGTGGACGGCGAGAGTCGTGCGGTCGTAGCGACCTTCTACGCGCCGGGCGAGTGGCCCGAGCGCGTGGTGCTCGACGAGGGCGCGTCGCACCACGCGACCGTCAAGCGTCTCGCCGTCGGCGATTCCGTGCGGCTCACAAGCGGAGACGGGCGTCGCATCCACGGAACGATCGCGCTGCTGGGAAAGGGGCGCCTGGAGGTGGACTGCGAGCACGCCAGCCTCGAGCGTGTCGAGGCGCAGCCGCACGTCGCACTCTGGGCGCCGGTCGGCGATCGCGACCGCATGCTGCTGCTCGCCGAGAAGGCCGTCGAGCTCGGGGCGTCGTCGTGGCGTTCGATCGTCTTTCGGCGCTCGCGCAATGTCACACCGCGCGGTGAAGGCGATGCGTTCCGCGAGAAGCTTCGCCGGCGGATGGTTGCAGCGCTGGAGCAGTCGGGCGCCGCCTGGCTGCCCACCATCGAGCCCGAGTCCGATGCGCTGGTCGCGATCGCGTCGGGACTCCACGGTCATGCGATCGTGCTCGACAACTTCGGCGCTCCGATCGTCGACGTGCTGGCCGAAGTGCACGCACCCCTCGTCATCGCGTGCGGGCCGGAGGGAGGATTCGAGCCGGCCGAACGTGCCGCCTTCGCCGATCGCGGCTGGCGCACGGCATCCCTCGGCCCCAACGTCCTGCGGTTCGAGACTGCCGGCGTCGCCGGCCTGGTCCTGGCCCGCGCTCTGATGAGATCCACATGACCGACAGCTGTCTCTTCTGCCGCATCGTCCGGCGCGAGATTCCGGCGAAGCTGGTGCACGAGGACGAGCACACCGTCGCGTTCCGGGACATCGATCCCAAGGCGCCGACGCACGTGCTCGTGATCCCGAAGGCCCACGTGCCCTCGCTGCACGAGGCCAACGACGCCGAAATGCTCGGCCGCCTGATGCTCGTCGCACGGACGATCGCGGAGGCCGAGGGGCTCGCCACCGACGGGTATCGCGTCGTCGTGAACACGGGCGCCAACGCGGGCCAGACGGTCTTTCACATCCATCTGCATCTGCTGGGCGGTCGTCACCTCGGCTGGCCTCCGGGCTGACCCGCGCGATACCTTACGAGGTCCTTCACTCGTACGGGCATGCCGCTCTTCGACACCCTCCAGTCCGACCTGAACGCTGCGCGCAAGGCGCAGGACAAGGCCCGCGTCCTCGTGCTCGGCACGATCTTCTCCGACGCCAAGAATCGGAAGATCGAGCTGCGCCGCGATCTCACGGACGACGAGGTCGTGGACGTCCTGCGCAAGGGGATCAAGCGCCGCCGCGAGTCGATCGAGATGTACGCGGGCAAGCGGGACGACCTGGCCGACAAGGAGCGAGCGGAGGTCGCGCTGCTCGAGACGTATCTTCCTGCGTCCGTCGATCCGGAGGAGCTGCGCGCCGCGGTGCGCGCCGCCATCGCCGGCGGCGCGACGCAGATCGGCGCGGTGATGGGCAAGGTGCTGCCCCAGTTCAAGGGACGCGCCGAAGGAAGCACGATCAATGCGATCGCGCGCGAGGAGCTGAGCAAGCAGGGATGACGCTCGTGGCTCCGGTCGGTCGGCTCAACCCGAACGGACGCCGCGCGTCGTTCGGGTTTTTCGTCCCGGAGGGCGAGGGGCGGTGAACGCGCACGCGCTCGGCATCTTGGAGTATCCACGATTGCTCGACGTCGTGGCGGGATTCGCCGCGTCCGCGCTCGGAGCGGCGCGCGTGCGCTCGCTCGTGCCGAAGGCCGATCTCGCGTGGCTCGAGACCGAGCATCGTCGCGTCGGCGCCGTTCGCGGTCTGCTCGGTGGTGATCTGCCGTGGAGCCCCGAGCCGGTGCCGGAGCCCGAGGGGGCGCTGCAACGGCTCCGCGTG
>DATEOG010000126.1:0-4014 GCA_035274345.1 Gemmatimonadaceae bacterium | reverse complement strand
CCCTCGACTCGCTGCGCTCGCTCGGGATGACAGCGGTCGTCATCCCGAGCGAAGTCGAGGGATCTGCACTCCCACTCGAATCCCTCGACTCGTCGCTTAGGCCCCCGCCCTCCGAATCGTCCGCACCGCGGCGAGCAGCAGCTCCACCTGTGCGTGGTCGGTAGCGTCGGCGCGGACGTCGAGCGCTTCACCGTCGGCCCAGCGGATGCGGGCGAGGATGACGAAGGCATTCGTGCCCTCGCCGTAGGCGACGATCGTCGCCATCGCGCTGCCGACACGGTCCTCGCAGACGGTGTACATCGCGCGGCCGGTCGACGTGGGGAGCGGTGTCGCCGCAGCGGCGGCGGTCGCGCTGCGATGCGACATCGACAGCCGCGCGCGCGCGGGGTCGATCCACCGTGCGCTCGGCGCGGAACCGCCCGTGGTCGACGCGGAGTCGCGTGCGAAGGTGCGAGGAAGTCGCAGCGAGAAGCCGGGCAGCTTCGCCGAGCGCACGAGCGCCCAGTCGCTGATGTCGACTTTCGCCGGCGGGCATTCGTTCGCACGCGCCGACGACGGCGCGCCGAGCGCCAGGGTGGCGTACACGAGCAACATGCGAGCGATCAAGACGCTAGTCCGCGTTGCGCAGCCACGCGCCGAGCACGAACTGGATCACGCGCTGGATGCCGTCCGGAACACAGAGCGCGTCGATCGGCGTCTGGCCATCCAGCTCGGGGCGCGTGGTGCGCAGCCAGGTGCGAACACGCTTCTGGTCGCCGCCGTACACATCGCGCACGATGCCGATCACCATGGCGAATGGTTCGAGCCGATCCTCGAGGCCCGGTGGAGGCGGCGACTTCTGCACGGCATCCAATGAGACTTCCAGGCAATCGGCGAGCTGCTGAGACGTCATCCCGATCGCGTCGGCGATCCTGCGGGGCTCGAGCCGCCCGTGGCGGCCTCGGAGGTCGGAGACGAGTGGCGCGAGCGCGCGCTGTGCGAACTCCTTCGCGAGCGCCGACTCGCTCGCCTCCGCGTCGCCGCCGCCGCGCAAAACGCCCAGCTCCGGCTTTCGCGCGCCCTGCTTGCCGGCGTCGTTGCTCTTGTCGGCGTCCTTCGAATGCATCACGGATTCGGTCGAAGTGCCCAGCGTCGGGATTCTTTCCCGATGATGGGGTGTGTGGAGCGATTCGTCCAGTAGGCGGTTTGCTGCTTTGCTCGTTTGTCCGTCGACTGGTTCCAGTGGCAACTGCTCAACTACTTCACTCACGCATCGGATGCACGTCGGCGTTCCGATCGGCGAGTCGATGCACGCGCGCCGACTCGCGCTTGGTCTGGATGCGCGGCCGCCTCGGCGTATCGTCGATCGTGCCGTCGATGATCCGTTCGATCAGCTCGGTTACACCGGCGCCGTGCGTGGCCGCGAGCACGAGGTCGGCGTGGTCCTTCAGCGCCGGCAGTGCGTTGGCCACTGCGGCGCCGACGCCGCAGAGCTGAAGCAGTGCGTGGTCGTTCTCGGCGTCGCCAACCCCCGCGACGTTCGCCGCGTCGATTGCCAGCTCGGTCAGTGCGCAGGTGAGCCCGCTCGCCTTGTTCACTCCCGACGGCAGCACCATCACGGCGCCCTTGTTGAAGATCACCTGGCGCTCGAGGCCGAGATCGCGGATGACCTCCAGGACCGTCGTCTCGTGCGGCTCGTACGTCGCGACGATCACGCGTCCCACCGAGAGCGGCTTGACGCCGCGCTTCTTGAGCGCGCGCACGAACGCTTCCTCCGGCGGCTCGCACAGCGGCCGTTCCTTGCCCGTCTCCGGCGTATACAGCAGCGCACCGTTCTCGGCCACGACCATGTGACACAGGTCGAGATCGGGGAATACCTGCTTGAGCTGCGGCAGCTCGCGACCGGTCACGAGGATGATCGTGCCCCCCGCGTCGCGCAGCCGTCGAAGCGCCGCGAGCGTCTCGGGCTCCACGGTGCCGTGTCGTGCGATCGTGCCGTCGTAGTCGGTGGCGAGAGTTCGTATCGGCATTCGTCAGGGCACGTCGCCCCATTCCCAGAGTCGAAAGCCGCCGAGGATGCCGGCGGCGCTGTCGATGCGCTTGACGCGCGACGGCATCTCGCCGCGCAACCGCTCGGCGTTGCCGCCGCCGACGTACAGACGGTCGTAGTTGGTGATGTTTCGCAGTTGACCGAACAGCGCCCACACGCGCTTCTGCCATCGGCTTCGGCCGATCTTCCTCAGCGCGGCCTTCCCGTACGCGCTGAACGGCTCGTCCTGCTCGGGGAGCGTCTGATAGTGCGCCGAGAGCACGCCGTCGATGAAGAGCGCGGTACCCAGCCCGGTTCCCAGCGTGATCACCATCTCGACCCCCTCGCCGCGGATGGCAGCGAGTCCGTGCATGGCCGCGTCGTTCGTGACTCGCACGCGAGCGCCGAGCAGCGTTGCTAGCCGCGCGCCGAGCTCGAATCGCTTGAACGCCCGGCTCCTCGAGGCGGGGAGCGCGTAGACCACGTCGCCGTGAACGATCCCCGGAATGCCGACGGCGACGCGGTCGTAGCTCGGCATCTGCTTCGCCAACCGCGCGATCAGCGCGAGGAGCTGCACGGGGGTGAACCGTTCCGGTGTGTCCTCGCTGAGCCTCTCGCTCGCCATCCGGCCTCTGGCGTCGAGGAGCGCGCCCTTCACGCTCGATCCACCTACATCGATGGCGAGGGTGCGCTGCCGGGCTCTACGGCGTGTGGGGGGCATTGTGTTGCCCTGGAAGTGCAAGCCGTGCGCCTCGTGCGCCGGGCGCTAGCCGCGTCGAGCGTGGCGCTCGATCAGATCCCGCACCACGGGAAGCGCTTCGCGGGCGTCGTTCGTGAGATTCAGCCGCCAGCCGCCGCGCGCGGTGAGCGCGCTCGCCACTGACGGCCATCGCGTCGGGAATCGGTCGAACCCGGGTGCGAGCTGCTCGTCCAGCGCGCTCACGAGCGGCGCGGATGGGAGTGGCTCGAGCGAGAGGGGACCGCCGTCGCGGGTCAGCACGCACACCGTCGCGTCGTTCGCGACGAGCCGGCCCGCGCGCGCGCCGTGGCTCGCGTCGATCACCGTCTTTCGCTTGCCGTTGAGCAGCTGCGCGGGAAGCTGCGACAAGCCCAGCGCAGCCGCCGTCTCGGAGAGCAGCCGCACGTGACCCGGCCAACCCCAGATACGCAGCGAAGGCTCGAGCTGCACCCGCACGTGATCGTCGCCGAGCAGATCGAGACCGGCCGCGTGGCACAAGTAGGCGATCGTGCTCTTCCCCGTCCCGCTCGGCGCGGCGAGCAGCAGCGCGTGCCCGCGATGCGCCACCGCGGCCGCGTGCACGGGATGCCGATCGTAGCACGACAGCAGTGCGAGCACGACCGCCTCGAGCATCTCCGTGCGGAACCTCGCGCGGTCCGTCACGAGGGTGCGAGTCGCGCGAATCGTCGCGAGGCGACGTTCGGGATCGCTCGCCGCCATGCTGCCCGCGCATCGGGCGACGAATCGCAGGTCGTCGGACATCTCGTGGCTCATCGGTGCGCCGCGCGTGTCGAGATCGTCGTCGTCCGATGCGACCCCGATACGCACGTGCACGACGCGCTCGGCGTCCGCGTCGAGCACGTCGTCACTGCGGAGCGCACTCCACACGCCGAAGGCCTCGCCGACGATATCGAGCATCGCCGGATCGTTCGTCGCGAACCGCGTCGGCAGCCCGAGCACGGGAATCGTCACGACGTGCGCCAGCACGACGTCATCGACGTTCACCACGCGACACTCTCCGGCTGGCCACGATGCACGACGCGCGGTACTGTAGAACTTCCTCCATGGCCGATACCGCCGCTCTCCTCGCTCCGCTCGACGATCCGCCCGACGCGCCGCTCGAGACGCTGCGCCGGCGCGAGGACGCTTGGCGCTCGACGCACCGCGCCGAGGCGCTGTGGCCGGGTCTCGACGCGACGGTGATCCAGTACGCAGCGGATGCGATCGGCACCGTGGTCGCCGGCGTGCTGCGGGGCGAGCGCGCGAC
>DATEOG010000125.1:0-3918 GCA_035274345.1 Gemmatimonadaceae bacterium | reverse complement strand
TCGCGACCTCGCTGCGCTCGGGGCCTCGGGGCTAGTGGCGTTCGAGGCGGAAACGCTCGTGCACGAGAGCAGGCTGGAGCCCGAGCGCGTGCTCAAGTACGCGCTGCTCGACGTGGACGACGAGGGCTATCTGCGCGCCGTGCGCGAGAAGCCGGCGGCCGACGATCCACTCGCCCAGCGTGCCGAGCGGTGGGTGTCGATGAACCTGTGGTCGTTCACTCCCGTGATCTTCGAGGCGTGTGCGCGCGTGCAGCCATCCGCGCGCGGCGAGCTGGAGATCCAGGACGCCGTAACGATCGCCATGCGCGACCTCGGCGAGCGGTTCGGCGTGGTGCGCATGCGCGCCGGCGTCCTCGACCTGTCCAGCCGAGCCGACATCGCGTTCGTCGCGTCGCAGCTCGAGGGACTCGCGCCGCGGCCATGAGTGGCGACACGACCCGCCGCTACGTCGTGCCGGGGCGCGTCGAGCTGGTGGGGAAGCACGTCGACTATGCGGGGGGACGCTCGCTCACCTGCGCCGTCGACCGCGCGATCACCGTGCACGCCCGCGCGCTCGACGCCCCTCTCGTCCGTGTGCGCGATCACGCACGCCGCGGTTCGGTCGAGGTGCCGCTCGCAGCCGACGTCGAGCGACGGAAGGGGAGCCCGCGGTGGAGCTCGTACGTGGTCGCCGTGGCCCGGCGCTTCGCGCGGGATTTCCCCAACGCTCGTCGCGGCGTGGAGCTGGAGCTCGGCAGCACGCTGCCCCCTTCCGCGGGGCTCAGCAGCTCCAGCGCGTTCGTCGTCGGTGTGGCCTCGGCGCTGTTCGACGCCAATTCCATGGAAGACGATGCCGCGTGGAGCGCCATAATCGGCAACCCGCTGGTGCGCGCCGAGTACATGGGCGCGATGGAGACCGGCGCCGCGTACGGTGATTTCCCCGGCGATGCGGGGGTTGGCGTGCGCGGTGGCGCGCAGGATCACGTCGCGATCGTCTGCGCGGAGGAAGAGAGCGTCGGCCAGTTCTCCTATCGGCCGGCACGGCTCGAGCGCCGGGTGCCGTGGCCCGCGGAGTACTCCATCGCCATCGGTGTCAGCGGCGTCACGGCGACCAAGACCGGCAACGCGCGAGCGCGCTACAATCGCGTGTCGGATTCGACACGCGCGCTCGTGCGCGCCTGGAACGCGGCGACCGGTCGTGACGATGATACCCTTGCCGGTGCGCTCGCGAGCGCGCCCGACGCGGGCGACCGCCTGGGGCGGCTGGCGGAACAGGGCGTGGAGGAGTTCGACGGTGCCTATCTCGGTCCGCGCTTCGCCCAGTTCCGCGAGGAGGTCGAGGTCGTCGTGCCCGGCGTTGGTGACGCGATGCGCGATCGCGACTTCACCGCGCTCGGCACATTGGTCGACCGATCGATGGCGATGGCGGAATACGCGCTCCGCAATCAGGTCGCCGAAACGAGCTTCCTCGCGCGATCGGCGCGCGAGCGCGGAGCCGTCGCCGCGTCGGCGTTCGGAGCCGGTTTCGGCGGGGCCGTGTGGGCCATGGTGCAGTCATCGGACGCCGACGCGTTCGTGGACGCATGGCGCGCCCAGTATCTGACAGCCTTCCCGCATCGCACGGAGCACGCGCTCTGGCTCGTGACGCGCCCGGGTGGGCCGGCTCGCGCGGCCGCAGAGTAGGCGCCGCTCGTCGCGCAGAAGAACGCCTCGCGTGGGCCAGGTGCAGATCCCTCGACTGCGCTCGGGATGGCGGCGTTGTCATCCCGAGCGAGCGCAGCCCGCCGCTGTCATCCCGAGCGAGCGCAGCGAGTCGAGGGATCTGCACTTGGCTGTCGTGCCGAGCGAGCCCCGGCGAGTCGAGGGATCTGTAGTGGCGGATGCGCGAGACGGCACACCCATTGCCCCCTACACGGCACCCAACCGGGAGGAGCGATGACCGACGATCGGAAGAGCCAGCATCACGACCCCGCCGAGGTCGCGAAGCACGACGATGCAGGGAAGGATCGCCTGTTCGAGGGCCGCGAGCAGCACGACGAGGCCGAGAAGAACAGCGAGAAGAATCGCCTGGCGCGGGATGTGGATCGACATGGGCACGAGGTGGATCCGCAGGTTTCGGATTCGGGCACGGGCCACACCGCGAAGCACAAAGGCTGATCTCGCAAATACGAAACCGCCCTCGGTTGAAGCACCGAGGGCGGTTTCTCGTTCGCAGACTATTTCGGATCGCGATCCCGAGGGAATTCAGGGAGGCGCCAACCGGTACCGGGTACGTGCTACGTCAGCGTACCCGGTTCGGCAGTGCCCCTATTGCTCCACCAGCACGAGGTACTTCGACGGCCCCCAGAACTTCGACGCATCCGCGATGTGCAGGTTGCCGCGGAAGGTGTTCTTCTTCCGGTCCGCGACCTCGGCCGCGTCCAGGCTCTGACGCGAGACGATGCGATAGCGGCGCGTGCTGTCCGGCACCTGGATCTCCTTCACCCCGCGCGAATCCACGGTCGTGAACTCGTCGAGCGGGAGCGAGCGGGCGATCTGCAGCGTGCGGCCCGGGTGCGCGATCAGGAAGTTGGCGCCGCCCTCGCGCACGATCACGCCACGCTTCACGAGGTCGTCTTCCCGGCCGACGACGTAGAACGCCTTCGAGGTCTCCGTCTCCACCGTGGCGAGCTGCACCGACAGCTGCTCCGTCGCGCTCTTCAGGCTGTCGACCCGCACCGAGAGTCCTTCGATCGTGGCCGTCTGGCGCTGGATCGTGGCATTCAGCTCGACGATCAGCGCCGAGTCGGCGGCGATCTGCTGGCGAAGCGCCGCGTTGTTCGAGTTCGCTCTCGAGAGCTGCGCCGCGGTGGCCTGCGCACGCGCGACGAGCGCGTCCACGCGCTCCATCACGAGCTTGCGATTCTCGATCTGACGGGCGAGGGGATCGAGGTTGTCGTTCTTCTTCTTCCCCTTCGGCAGCCCCTTCACCCGCGACATGCTCTTGTCGACCTGCATGATGAAGTCGTCGGCCTGGAGCACGATGCGCGTCAGGGAGTCCTTCTGCGCGGCCAGCTGAGTGGAGAGCTGCGCCTGCTCCGCCGTGGCGACAGCGGCGGCGCTATCCGCGCGCTTGTGCTCCGGCGACGGTCCGCAGGCGGCGAGAGCGAGCGCGGACAACGAGACGAACGTGAGACGACGTCGAGTGGTGATCATGGCATTTGGGGGAGTACGGGGCGGGACGCGTGCACGCGGATGGACGTCGGCCGCGACACATCTGGAGGAGGGACGTCGAAACTGCATCCGAGGCTAGTGCGGCGCGCTGAGATGGCACACAACGAGTGTGTGATCCATCACACATGGAGCCCCGATGGCGACGAGCCCTCGACGCGCGTACCCACTCGGCCGGCGTCCCCTGACTGTGCACTACCCGGATACGCAACTGGGGCGGAGGTCCGGGAGGTCCGCGATCCGCAGTCCGCGATCCGCGATCCGCAGTCCGCATCCGCAGTCCACGCTCCGTGCGCCGGTTCTCAAGAGCATTTGAACTGCTCCGGAAATCCAGCGGATCTCTCCGTGCGCATCCGACCGCCCCAATGGCCCTCTAGGCTGCCTGCGGTGGGGCTGGCACCGCTCCTTTACTCTTACGAATCCCTGTCGGGCAAGCGATCGCTTGTTGTAGATGCGGGGCGGACAGCGATGCGCGACGCGCCCATCGATGCGGGCCCTGCAGCCACAAAAAAGCGACCGCCGGCCCGATCGAGAGCCCGTAACAGTAAAGGAGCGACGGTCGCCCTAGGTATGCAGCCTAGAGGGCCATTAGGAGGCCTGGACGCGCACGGAGCGATCCGCTGGATTTCCGGAGCAGTTGAAATGCTGTTCAGGACCGGCGCACCGATGCGGATCGCGGACTGCGGATCGCGGACTGCGGATCGCGGACTGCGGATCGCGGACTGCGGA
>DATEOG010000124.1:0-4842 GCA_035274345.1 Gemmatimonadaceae bacterium | reverse complement strand
GCGGGTGCGCGCGCCAATCGGCTCGACGATCAACTTCCCGACCGGGCTCGACTCCCTCGCGCCCGTGCAGGCGCTCGAGCCGCCGTCGGTGCGAGACGGCACGGACTCCAGCGTGGTCGATCGCGTGGCCACGTACCGACTTTCGCCGTGGGACATCGGCCGCCAGCCGATCCGTCTCGGCGACGTGATCGTCCAGGCGGACGACGGGGACCGGCGATTGGCGTTGACGCTGCCGACGCTGTTCGTGCGGAGCGTGTTACCAGCCGACAGCGCGCAGCGCGTGCCGAAGCCCCCGCGCGCCCTGCTCGGCGTGCGTGCGCCGATACCGTGGTGGTGGTGGGCACTGGCGGCGCTCGCCGCGGTTGGTATCGGCCTCCTCGCCTGGTGGTGGCGGCGGCGTCGCCTGCGCCTCGGGATCACGACCCGCGATCCGTTCGCGGAGGCGGAGGCGGCCTTCGTGCGCATCGAGCGGCTGCGATTGGCAGAAGCAGGAGAGCCTGGCCGGCACGCCGCGCTGATGACTGACGTCGTCCGGCGCTATCTCGCCGCGCGGCACGAGGCAGCCACGCTCGCGAACACGAGCGGTGAGCTGCTCGCCACGATGACGGGCGTGCGGACGGTTCCCTTCGAGCGGCTGCAGCGACTGCTGCACGAGGTGGATCCCGTGAAGTTCGCCGCCGCTCCGCTCGCCTCGCAGCGCGCGCGCGAGCTGGGAGAGGAGGCGAAAGCCATCGTGCGTGAGGAGCATGCGCGCGCTACGGCGGTCATCGAGCAACAAAAGGTGGCCGCATGATCGAGGACATCAGCGCCCTGCAGTTCGCGTCGCCCTGGTGGCTGCTGCTCCTGTTGCTGCTCCCGCTCTGGTGGTTGCTCGCGCGCCGCCGCGCCCCCGCGGCGATCGTCTTCTCGCGCGTCGGCGTGCTGGCGCGCGGTCCTCGTGCCGGCCAGGGGCTGGCGCGCTTCCTTGCGCTGCTGCGCAACCTCGCGCTCGTGAGCGGTGTCGTCGCCCTTGCCCGGCCGCGCGCGGGTGCGCATGCGGTGACGTCGACGTCCGAGGGGATCAACATCGTTGTCGCATTCGACATCTCGAGCTCGATGCTCGCCCAGGACTTCCAGCCGCAGAACCGGCTCGAGGTGGCGCGGGAGCGCATCAAGTCGTTCGTGAAGGCGCGGTCGTCCGATCGCATCGGCATCGTCGCCTTCTCCGGCGAGGCCCTGACACAGGTTCCGCTCACGACCGACTATCCGGTCGTCCAGGCAGCGCTCGACAATCTGCAGCCCGGCCAGCTCGAGGACGGCACGGCGATCGGCACGGCGATCGCCACCGCCGCCAACCGACTGCGCGACGCGCCGGGCCGGTCGAAGGTGATGATCCTGCTCACCGACGGCGTCAACAACCGCGGGTCGATCGATCCGCGCACCGCGGCCAAAGCGGCATCGGCATTCGGCATTCGCATCTACGGCATCGGCGTGGGGACGGAAGGGATGGCACCCGTGCCGGTGGGCCGCGGCTTGTTCGGGCTGCGCTACGAGATGCAGAAGGTGGAGATCGACGACGCGCTGCTCACCGACGTCGCCAACGCGACGGGCGGGCGGTATTTCCGCGCGCGCGATCCGGCGGCGCTGCAGCGCATCACCGAGCAGATCGACGCGCTCGAGCGCGCACCGGTGCGCAGTCGCACCTATGTGCGCTACTCGGAGCTGTTTCGCTGGCCTCTGTCCGTGATGCTGATCGCCGTCGCGGCCGAGCTGATGCTCGTCGCGTGGAAGGGCCGACTGCCATGAATCCACAGCCGCTGCTCGACGCTCTCGAGATGCCCTGGCTGCTGCTGCTGGCCGTGCTGCTGCCAGTCCTCTTCTTCTTTCTGCTTCGTCGTGCGCGCCGGAAGCGTGAGCAGCGACTCGAGCGGCTCGGTACTCCGACGGTCGTGCGACGGCTCGTGCCGCCGAACGTGCTCGCCTCGAGCGGTTGGCGCGCGGTGCGGCTCGGAGCCGCGGCGCTGCTCGCCGGTATCGCGATCGCCGGACCCCGGTGGGGATTCGAGCGCACGATGGTACGATCGACCGGCGTCGATCTGGTGCTCGCCGTGGACGCGTCGCTTTCGATGCTGGCGACGGACGACCGCCCGAGCCGTCTCGAGCGCGTCAAGCAGGAGATCAGACGGCTCCGCGCACTGAGTCCCGGCGACCGCGTCGGACTGCTCGCGTTCGCCGGCCGCAGCTACGTGCTGTCGCCGATCACCGTCGACGGCGGTGCGCTCGACCTCTTCCTCGACAACCTCGACCCCAGCGTCGTCGGACAGGCCGGAAGCTCCATCGCGCAGACGATCGCGCAGGGCACCAGCCTCCTCGCGTTGACGAAGAGCGGTGCCGACCGCGCGCTCGTGATCATGAGCGACGGTGAGGCGTTCGAGCCGACGGACGAGATCCTCGCGAGCGCGCGACGGGCAAAGGAGCAGGGAGTCAGCCTGGTCACCGTGGGCTTCGGCACGACGCAGGGCTCGACGATCCCGGTGCGCGAGGGGAATCGCGTCACCGAGAAGCGGGATGACCAGGGACAGGTCGTGACCACGCACTACAAGCCCGAGGTGTTGCAGGCCGCCGCCGCTGCCGCCGCCGGTACCTTCATCCCGGCGGAATCGAACGACAAGGCGGCGCGCATCAAGAGTGCGCTCGCCAGGCTGCGCACTCAGTCGCGCGCGTCGCTTGGCGGCGAGGACCGAACGCCGCGATACCAGTGGTTCCTTCTGCCCGCCGTGCTGCTCCTGTGGCTCGACACCGTGCTCGGCGGTCGTCGCGGCCGGCGACGTCGCGAAGTCGCCGCTGCGGAGACGGCGGTCGCGGCGTCGCTGCTGCTCGTCGTGCTCACGGCGTGCGGCGGCTCGCAGCAGGCCGTGGACGCGAGCGCCGCATACAAGGCGAAGGACTATCGTCGCGCCGCGAACCTGTTCGCCGAAACGATTCGCAAGGGCGACCGGTCGCCGGGCGCGCTGTACAACTACGGGACCGCGCTCATCGCTGCCGACTCGCTGCCGGCAGCGGCCGAAGTGCTCGAGCGGTCCGTCGAGCGCGCCGATCCCGAAGTGCGCTACCGCGGACGCTTCAACAAGGGCTTCACGCATCTCGTGCGCGGCCTCGCCTCGCCGCAGGACTCCGGCGCCGCAGCAGCGGTTGCCGCTGCGACCACCACCGCCGCGAGTGGCGTACCGAGCGACTCCGCGAGTGCGCAACTGAAGCTCGCGCTCGCCGACTACAAGCGCGTCCTCATCCAGCGGCCGACGGATCTCGACGCGAAGTGGAACTACGAGCTCGCGCTGCAGAAGGAGAAGTCGGGGGGCGGCGGCGGAGGAGGCGGAGGCCAGTCCGACGCCAAGGAAGCACCGTCCAAGAACGAGCCCAAGCCGCAGCCGACGCTCGCCCAGCGCCAGGCGGAGCAGCTGTTGGGCAGTGCGGAGCGCGAGGAGCGCGACGTCCAGAGCAAGAAGCAGAAGCAGAACCGCCCAGAGCCTCCACCAGGCGGCAAGGACTGGTGAGTCGTCCGTGCTCGGCGTAGCGATATTCGCGCAGCTCGCCATCGCGGCGAACGGCCCCGACACCGCGACCGCGTGTCTCCCGCTCCGTGTGAGCGCGGCGATCCGCGTCCCGGGACGAGTCGCGCCGACGATCGAGCCGCCGCAGGGCTCCGGCTTGCAGCTGCTGCGAAGTCGCGTCACCTCTCGCGTCGAGTCCAACGGTGCTGCGCAGTTCAGCACGATCACCGAGGCATGGGCGGACGTCGCCATCTCTCCGGTGGGCCGCGTTCAGCTGCCTCCATTCGTCGCCACCGTCGATGGAAGGCGGATCAGCTCCAATCCGATCGTCGTGAGCGTGCGCGAGCCCATCTCGCCCCCTCCCGTCGTGCTCGTCGACGCGCGCCTCGACGATGCGCACGGCGTCGAATCACGTGACTCGCTGTTCGTCGGCCAGCAGGTGGACTATCGCGTCGACGTGCTGCTCAACGAGACGGCGCGCACGCGGCTCCGGCGCAATCCGACCTTCTTCCCGCCGGAGATGTCGGCGGTGCTGGCGTACGACGTCGACATCCCGCGCGGCATGCCCAGGCAAGGGCGTCGCTGCTTCGAGACGCTGAGCTACCGGCGCGGGCTCTTCCCGCTCTTTCCGGGCAACGTCACGATTCCCCCGGCCGTCCTGACCTACTCGCTGCCGCTCACCTCCTCGTTCTTCTCACGCGAGGAGAGCTTCGAGCTCCGCTCGGACAGTGTGCGCTTCGTCGCCATCGATCCGCCGGCTCGCGACCGTCCCGCGGACTACGCCGGCGCGGTGGGCACACTGCGGATCAGCGCGCGCACGGAGACGGGCGCGACGCGCGTCGGGGACCCGGTGGTGCTCACGGTGCGCGTCACGGCGGCGGGCAACGTGAAGCTGCTTCCCCGTCCATCGCTCGAGCTGCCGTGGGCGACGATCACACCGGGTGACGAGCGCGTGGAGATCGATTCGACTGCGACGCGAATCAGCGGCACCAAGGAGTTCGAGTGGCTCATCACGCCACGCGAAGCCGGCACCCAGGTGGTGCCGTCGATCCGCTATCCGTATTTCGACCCCGTGATCCGTCGGTATGCGGTCATCCAGACCGCGCCCATTCCGCTCGTGGTCGGCGCGGCCTCGCTCGCGTCGAGCGATACGGTGACCACGACACGTCTGCCGATCCGCGTCGAGCTGCGCCCCGAGCGACCGGCGCCCTTCACGGCGCGGCCGCTGTTCTGGGCCCTGTTCGCATTGGCGCCCGTTCCGGTGGCGCTGCGTCGCGTCGTGCGCCGTCGTCGGCTCGACACCAGTGGACTG
>DATEOG010000123.1:0-8504 GCA_035274345.1 Gemmatimonadaceae bacterium | reverse complement strand
ACCAGTGAAGCGACTCGTCGACGTACGAGCCGGTCCCCGGATCGTCGAACCAGCGCACGTCACCGTCGGAGAGCAGAAGGTTGAGCCGATCGGGATGACCATGCCCTCCCCCCGAGCGCCCGTAGTCGAGCCCCACGAAGCAACGGCCGCCCTCCCGCCTGATGATGCCGAAGCCCTGCGCGGGCAGGAGATCGGACGCGAGAGGGTGCAGCTCGAGCGGCGGCAGCGACGAGCGCGCGAACAACAGACTGCGCCACGACAGATCGGCCCGGGTCAGCCCGGTAGCAGACAAATTGCGCTCCACGTCGGCCGTGGACGCGCGGCGTCCGGTGTCGCGAGCCGGCACGCTCGAGTCGTAGAGCCGCGCGAGCATGCCGACGAGCCGCGGATCGTCGTGACGCGCGAGACCGAGCTCGCACGACTCCGCGAAGCGCGGCTGCCGGACGCTCACGGCGTACTGCGAGTCCCGACGTGATGGATACGTGAGGTCTGGCAGCACCGTGCGAAAGGGCGCCGCGAAGCCGTCGTCGAAGCGACGCCCGAGTGACGTCTCGGGCGGTCGGCCGATGCGTTCCGCCATCGTCACCAGGTACCAGAGGCCGCGATGGGCGAAGAGGTGATAGTTCTCCCCTTCGTACCAGCTGCCGTCGGCGAGCAGCGCACGTGTCAGCAGCACGCGCAGACCGGACTCGCCGTCGATCGCGTGGTCGATCAAGCGCTCGTCATCGAGCAGGACGCCCGCGGCGAGCATCGCGGCGTCGTTCCACACCTGGCGGTTGGAGATTCCCTCGTCGTACGAAGCGATCAGGCGCACGCTGGGCTCGACGATGCGGTCGCGCACACGCGCGCCCCTCTGCGCCGAAGGCGAGGCAGTCTCGAGCAGATCGACGGCGAGCACGAGCTGCAGCAGCCAGATCGACTCCAGGTAGGTGCTGAAGAAGGGCCGAGACGGACCGAGGACGTTGTCGCGGTTCGGATAGTCGAGGTATCGATCGGCGTATCCGTCGAGGACGCGCCATGCGGCTTCGATGCACTCGACGTCGTCGAGCAGGACGCCAAGAACGGAAGCGTGAAGTACGCGCTCGGCGAGCCAGAGCTGGTACCAGTACGGCCGGAACCGGTCGTGCAGCTCTCCGCGAACCTCGCTGCCGCACACGGGACAGACGTGCCGCGCGTCGAGCGGATCGAAGCGAAGCAGCGTGCCATCGTATGGGCAGCGGCCGCCGGTCCGCGAAAGCAACGCCTTCTCGCGCGGGATCTCGATGTCGCCGGCGAGCACGGGCGCAAGCTCCGCACGCAATCCGCGCGCGAGGGGCGCCAGCGAGCCGCGCGCGATAGCGCGCCGGCCTTCCAACGCGGCGGAATCGAGCAGGATGCTCACGGTGTGCCGCGCGACGCGAGCGACCAGTCGTGCACCGTCACGAGCTCGCCGCGCAGATCCATCTTCGCGCCGCGCACGCGACGCGACACGCCCTGCACACCCCGCGCGTGATAGATCCACGTGGCCGGCGCGAGCGAGTCGATCGCGCGCTGGACGGCGATCCACGCGTCGCGACGCGGTGCGCCGTCCGGCGACGCACCGGCCGCGCGGAGCAGCGTGTCGAGCGCCGGTGCATGAAAGCCGGTGTAGTCCAGCGTGCCGCCGCGCTGACGCGTGTCGAACAGCGCGCTCACGTACGCGAGCGAGAGGTCACCGGGCACACCGGCGATCAGCAGGTCGAACTGCTTGGGCTCGGCGCGCGCCGTCGTGAGGAACGAGCCCATCTCGGTCTGTCTCACGCGCACCGGGATGCCGCGCGCCGCCAGGTCGCCCTGCAGGAGCTGCTCGGCCACATTGTCGCCGCTGCCGACGGTCAGCAGCTCGACGGCGAGCGTCGCACCGCTCTTCCGGCGCACGCCGTCGGCGCCCCGACGCCATCCGGCGACGTCGAGCAGCGAGTCGGCCGCCGCGGTGTCGTACACGGCGCGCGGTGACCACGCGAGTGGATTGTCTGGCGGCACCGGTCCGGACCAGGGTGTTCCGAACCCGGCGAGCGCCACTTCGACGATGCGCGTCCGGTCGATGGCGCGCGACACGGCCAGGCGAACGCGCGCGTCGTCGAATGGGGGGCGCGTCGTGTTGAAGAAGAGCGCCGTGCCGAACAGCACGGGATAGGTCAGAACGGCGAGCGTCGCGTCGCGTCGCGCGAGCGCCACCATCATCGGCGAGATCCCCGCCATGTCGAGCTCACCGCTGGCGAGTCCGGCGAACTTCGTCGTCGCCTCATCGACGACGGCCACCGTGAGCCCGCGCAGCTCCGGTGGCCCGCCGAGCGACGACGGGAATCGCTCGTTTCGAACGAACGTCCAGCGTGCGCCGCGGCGCCGAGAGGTGAACGCGAACGGCCCATTGCCGACTGGTGCGTCGTTGAATGGCGCGGTGCGCAGCGCGGATCGCGGCAGCGACGCGAGGAGGTGCGCGGGGGCGAGTGGCAGCTCGGCGAGGTACGGCGGCAGATCTGCCGTCGCCGTGCCGAAGCGCAGCAGGAGCGTCGTGTCGTCGACGGCCACCACGGTGTCGAGCGACGCGAGCTCGGCGGCGCGTGGGAAACCGGTGGCGGGGTCCCTGGCCGCCAGGAGGGTGAATGCGGCGTCGCGCGCGGTGGTCGCGGCGCCGTCGTGCCACTGGAGATCGCCGGCGAGCGACAGGGTGAGCGCGCGACGATCGCCGCTCCAGCTCCACCGTCGAGCGTAGTAGGGTTGGTGGACGAGCGCGGAGTCGTAGCGCGTCAGCGTCACGAGCAGTGCATATCGCTGGAGCTGTCGCGCCAGCGTGTGCGTGGTCACGAGCGGGTTCGCGGACTCCAGATCGGCGCCCGACGCGAGGACGAGGACGTCGTCCGGACGCTGCGGCGCGATGCAGGCGAACGACAGCGACACGACGAGCGCGGCGCACGTTGACGCGAGCCGCGAGCGATGCGATATCACCGCGTGCGCTCCCCCGCCCTGATCCGCGCCGCCACGCGCACGCTGCTGTTGTACTGGTGCGTGCTGTCGCTCACCTTCGCCCTCCTTCGCCTCGCGCCCGGCGATCCCGCGACCTTTCTCCTCGCGCCCGGCGCCAGCGCCGCCGACGCGACTCGGCTGCGCAGCGAGCTCGGGCTCGACCGACCGATCGGGGTCCAATATGCAAGGTGGCTCGGTGCGATGCTGCGAGGCGACCTGGGATCGAGCTTCGTGGAGCGGCGTCCCGTCGCCGCAGCGCTCGCGGACGCGCTGCCGGTGTCGCTCGCGCTGGGGACGGCGTCGCTGCTGCTCTCGTTCGCGGTCGGCATCACGATCGGCGTCGTGCAGGCGGCGCGACGCGGCAGGCTCTCCGATCGAGTGCTCACCGGTCTGTCGGTCATCCTCGCGGCATCGCCCGCCTACTGGCTCGGACTCGGTGCGATCGCCTGCTTCACCTATCTGGCATCGTCGTTGAGCATGCCGATGTGGATGCGCCTGCCAGCGGTCGGGATGACGACGCCGGGCGCCGAGCTGCACGGGCTCGCGCATCTCGCGGACCTGATGCGCCACTCGATCCTCCCGGTCACGCTGCTCGCGGCGATCGGCGCGGCCGGCGTGGCGCGCTACGTCCGCACGAGCGCGCTCGACGCCATCGGCGCCGACTGGGTGCGCACGGCGCGAGCGAAGGGCCTCGCCGAGCACGCTGTGATGCGCCGCCACCTGCTCGCCAACCTTCGTGCTCCGATCGTCACGCTGTTCGCGCTGTCACTTCCGGGCACCGTCGCGGGCTCCGTGTTCGTCGAGACCATCTTCGGCTGGCCGGGCATGGGCCGGCTCATGGTCACCTCCATCGTCGCGCGCGACTACCCCGTCGTGCTCGGATGCGCGGCCGCGTACGCGGCGGTCGTCATCGTTGCCAACCTCGCCGCCGAGTGGCTCCTGCCGTGGGCGGATCCGCGCGTCGCGACGTGAGCGACTCGGCATCTCTCCGTCTCGCGCCGTCGGGCCGCCTCGCCCTGGCCGCCCTCGCAGTGATCGCGCTCGGCGTCGTCGTCGTTCCCGCGCTCTCGTCACGGGACCCGCTCCTCATCCAGGACGTGCTCGCGCGCCGTCTCGTGCCGCCGCTCGCGCGCGACGCCGGCGGTGCGTGGCATGTGCTCGGCACCGACCGCTTCGGGCGCGACCTCTTCGTGCGCATGATGCTCGCGGGCCGGCTCTCGCTGCTCGTCGGTGTGATCGGCGCGGGGCTGTCCGGCGCGATGGGCACGCTGCTCGGCGCGATCGCCGGCTGGTGGGCAGGCAGCGCCATCGATCGTGCGATCACCGCCATCGCGGACATCCTGCTCGCGCTCCCGCGGCTCGTGCTCCTGCTGGTCGGCGTCGCGCTCTGGCCGCCGGGCGTCGCAACGATTCTCGTCGTGCTGGTACTCACGGGCTGGATGGGCGTTGCGCGGCTCGTCCGCGCCGAGGTGCGGACCGTGCGTGAGCGGCCGTTCGTGCCCGCGGCGCAGGCGCTCGGCGCGTCGCAGCTTCGCGTGCTCGGACGACACGTGCTGCCGAACGCGATCGGGCCCGCGCTCGTCGCGACCACGCTCGGCGTGGGCAACGCGATCCTACTCGAGAGCGGGCTGTCGTTCCTGGGATTGGGAATCCAGCCTCCAGCGCCGAGCTGGGGGAACATGATCGCGGGGGGACGAGACCTGCTCGTCGTCGCCCCGTGGGTTTCGCTGGCGCCCGGCATCGCGCTCGTGCTGACGGTGCTGGCGACGACGGTGCTCGGCGATGCATGGCGCGACCGGCTCGCCGGCGAGCGTGGGTCCGTCGTTCGGCCGTAGCCGCCTCGATCCGCAGCCCAGGAAACATCACCTGCGCGTCTTGCAGGAGAAGAGCGTCGCCGGCACCCCGGAACTCACGGCGCCGAGACCAGTCGATCTGTGCAGCACGGTCCGTCTCGCAAGGATTTTTTTCACGCGGAGCCCGCGGAGACGCGGAGAAATGCACTCGGAAGCGAGATCCGCGCGCCGCAGCCAAAAAAAAGACTTTGGGGTCGTGGCTGGAGAGGAGCGGTGCGGCAGCGGTCAGCGGCTCGCCCGACCCTCCGCGTCTCCGCGGGCTCCGCGTGAAATGCAGTTTCAGACGAGGCGAAGCAGTTCCAGACGAGGGGAGACAGTGGGCTACTGGTTCACCCGAAGACACCGAGACTCGCCGGGAGGCAGATCGTTCACGACTCGCTTGATGCCGTCCTTCATGATCGACGCTCCGAAGTTCAGCAGGAGTCCGACACGAAGATCAGTCAGGCGGAGGTAGGTGAGAAGCTGCTTCGGGTGGACGGTGGCAAGTCGCTCGATCGACTTCACCTCGACGATGACACGCTTCTCGACCACGAGGTCGGCACGGAAGGCGTGCACGAATACGATGCCGTCATACGAGAAAGTGATCGGCAACTGCCGCTCGACGTACATTCCGCGTCGCTCGAGCACCGATGCGAGAATGATCTCGTAGACGGATTCCAGCAATCCAGGCCCGCGAGCGCGGTGGATTCGAATGGACTCATCCACGATCGCTCCAGTGATGTCGTCCAGGTGCACCTCTCAGCGCCTCCGCATCGTTTCGCGTGACCTGCAGTTCTAGCGGAGATCGGATCCCGAGACCAGCTGATTTGTTAGGTATGGTCCTTCCCGCAAGGAATCGTTCACGCGGAGCCCGCGGAGACGCGGAGATTCCTTGCGGCGGGACAAGTCCGTGCGCCGCAGCCGAAACGAAAAACTTTTGGGTGTTGTGCCTGAAGAGGAGCGGTGCGCCAGCGGTCAGCGGCTCGCCCGACCCTCCGCGTCTCCGCGGGCTCCGCGTGAAATGCAGTTCAAAAGGCCCAGCGCACGAGCAGCGTGACGATCGCGCGCGGCGGTGCCGTGAACTCCACCGCATCGCTCTGCACCGTGATGGAAGCGAGCGGCGTTTCGTCGAGCCGTGCGAGCTTCGCTTCGGCGATCGACCGTTGCGCGCGCCAGCGTCCGATCACTTCGGTGTCGAAACGATTGACACAGCGAAGGACGATCCAGCCCTGCTCCCGCGCCGGCATCGCGGCACTGAATGCGAGGCCCTCGCCCTCGAGCGTTAGACCGCCAGCGGTGGTTGGTGCGGCGAGATTGGAGCGCAGCGTGCGGCCGGTGAGCGGGAGCAGCACGTCGTCGGCGATGCACTCCACCTCGTGGCGCTGCGACGGCGTGTCGGGCCCATGCGGTGCGAGCGCGAGCTCGGCCTGCAAGGGACCGATCGACTGCGCCAACGGAGTCTCGGCCGGCCAACCCGCGTGGCCGGGACGTTCGGGAAGGTCATGGCGCGAGAGGGCGCCGACCGCACGGACGAGTGTAACGGCTACTGTACCGTCGTCGAGTGCCTCGTACTCGGCGAGGCCGTCGGAGTAGACGGTCGCTCCCGCCTCCGCCGAATAGCGCGAGACGTAGCGGTGCAGCGGCGCGGTCGGAACGTAGTGCTCCATCGCCGCTTCCTCGGGCGCCAATTCCAGCGGCCGACGCTCAGCGAGATGGAACGCCGCGTCTGCGATGGTGCGCGCGTCGCGCAGCCCGGTGGCGACGCGAACGCTGAGGCGGTGGTCGGTTGAGGCATTGAAGCCGTCGACACGGATGCGCACGAAGGGTGCGTCCGCATCCAGCACGAGCCCGAGGGTGCACACACTCCCCGGAGCACGCGACGAGCCCCTCGTCAACCGCCACTCGAGCGAGAGTTCGCCTCGCAGCGGGCCGCGGTGGACGACGCGAATCTTTCGCGGCGCCGGCACCAGTCGCGCCTCTCGAATCGCCGGCGTGTACAGATCGCCGACGTCCGCCGCATCCTCGAGAGCGACGGCGTGCTCGATCACGCGACCACTTCGGAGGTCGTGCACCGTCACGTCGCCGTCCTCGCTCACGTCGACGCGAAGCAAGCCGTTCTCCATGCTGGTTCCCTCGACACGCACCGGCGGCGCAGCGACGCGCTCGCCCACATCGCCGGTTCCGCCGTGCGGTCGCGTCGCCACGGTGTAGCCCGGCATCTCGTCGATCCAGCCGACCGCCCGCGCTTCGATCACGCGGTCGGCACTCGGGTAGTCACGTGGCGATTCGGTCAGGGCGATGCGCTCGCCACGGGACAGCAACTGGAGCGGCATGCCGCCGACACGCCACGCTGGAGCGCGACGAGGCACGCCCTGCCGAGTCGCGGACCCCGGACCTACGGCGACGGCCGCAAGCGTCGCCGACAGCTCGAGCTCGACGACGCCGCCCCGCGCTCGCGGGGCGCGGTTGCGCAGCACCACCGACGGTTTCCAATCCGCCTGTGCATGCCGCGCGCGCTCCACGTCGTGCCCGAGCAGCGTCGTCAGTGCATCGTCGCGGAGCAGCTTTGCGCGGTCGGCTACGTCGGTGTGGCGCACATCGAGCGCGGTGGCGACGCCGTCGACGGAGGTTCCGCAGAGCGTGTCGTGCGGCTGCCCCTCGAGCAACGCTCTCCACGCCGCACGCAGCAGCGCACGCTGACCCGCGCTTCCGCCTTCCGGCGCGAGTGCGAGCCACGGCTCCGCGTCGCGCACGAGCAACCGTTCGAGGCTCGCGTTCCGGCGCTTCTGATGCGCTCGGCTCGCGAGCGTGCCCTGGAGCGTCCACGTGTAGCCATAGGAGTCACGGAGCTCGCCCTCGACCACCGGGAGCGTGCGTGCGCCCGCCTCCTCCGTGACTGCCGCGGCGAAGCCTCGCAGCGAAGTGGGAACGATCTCGGACGGCGTCGCCGCGGCGGCCAACGCCGACAGCGCCTCACGATGCCGCCTCTGACGCGCGTGGTGGTCGGCCCCGTTGGGAAGCAGCGCAACGCCGAGCGTCGCGCGGGGCACGAGTGCGGTCTCCAGCCGACGCCAGCGGTCGACGGCCGCGGCGGGCGAAACAGGGAGTGAGCTTCCCAGCTCGTACCCATCGGGGGCGAGGTGGTAGAGCACGACCTCGGCACCGCTCGGAGCGCGCCACTTGCTCGTGTCGCCAGGCGGCCATCGCGGGCCACCATAGCCGCGCCACGCGATGATGGTCGTCAGGCCAAAACCAACCGCGAGCTCCGGCAGCGCGGAGGGATGGCCGAATGCATCCGGGCAATACAGCACGGGCGGCGAATCGGCCCGCAGCGCGCGCATCGCGTCGCGACCGGCGAGGAGGTTACGGACCAGCGCCTCGCCGCTCGGGAGCAGCTCGTCGGCCAGGACGTACCAGGGCCCCGCTTCCAGTCGGCCGTCTCTGAGCAGTGCCGAGAGCTCCGCCCGGCGCTCCGGTCGTACGGCCAGATAATCATCGAGGGCGATGGCCTGCCCGTCGAGAAGAAAGCTCTCGCCATGCGGCGGTGGTTCGTCCAGCAGCTCGTCGACGAGGGCGACGAGCCGGTGTCGGAAGTGGCCCGCGGAATGGTACCACTCGCGGTCCCAGTGCGTGTGGGCGACCACGAGCACTCGCAGAGGCGGAGTCATGCGCGGAGTGTGCGCCGCA
>DATEOG010000122.1:0-3991 GCA_035274345.1 Gemmatimonadaceae bacterium | reverse complement strand
ATCGTGAGCATGGGCGCGTGCTACATCCCGGCGCGGCGAGCGGCGCGGGTGGAGCCGTCGATCGCGCTGCGGAGCGAGTGAGCGTGGCGCCTGTCTCGAAGCCCTCCATGCGGGCGCTACGGTTCGATGTCGGGGCGATGGACCCGGACACGTACCTGTCGGAGAGCCAGTGAGAGCGCTACGGACGGTCGTCACCGACCTGCGGTATGCGTTGCGTGGCATCGCGCGGACGCCATCGTTCGCCATCGCCGTCGTCAGCGTGCTCGCGCTCGGCATTGGCGCCAACACCGCGCTCTTCGGCATCGTCAACGCGGTGCTGCTGCGGCCTCTCCCCTTCGAGGAGCCGGAGCGGCTGGTGCGGCTCTACACGAAAACACGGGCGGGGAAGCCGTTCGACGTCTCGCCCGGCAAGTTTTACGACTGGCAGCGCGATGCGCGATCGTTCGAGGGCATGGCCGTGTATCGCTGCTGCGGCCTGCGCGAGCTGGCGCTCACCGGCACGGGCAGCGCACGAGCGGTGCGAGCAGCGGTGGTTAGTGCGGGCTTCCTCGACGTCGTCAGAGCCCGGCCGGCGCTCGGGCGCGTGTTTCGGCCCGAGGACGACACCCCCGGCGGCAGACACGTGGTCATCCTCAGCGATCGGTTCTGGAAAACCGAGCTCGGAGGCAGGCCGGACGTGATCGGCCGGACCATTCGGCTCAGCGACGAGCCGTACACGATCATCGGCATCATGCCGGCCGACGTCACGGTCCCTGCGTGGGCTCCGATGGCGGGTGATCTCTGGATCCCGCTGGCGCTCTCCGAGGAGCTGCGCGCCAACCGTCAGAATCACAATCTCGAGGGCGTCGCCCGTCTGAAGCCGGGTGTCGAGCTCGCCCGGGCCAGAACCGAGATGGACGCGATCTCGGCGCGGCTCGCCGCCGAGTTCCCGGCGACCGACGGAAGCTGGGGAGCCATGGTCATGCCGATGCAGGAGGCCATCGTCGGCAACAGCCGCACGATGCTGCTCACGCTGCTCGGTGCCGTCGGGCTGGTCCTCCTCATCGCCTGCGCCAACGTCGGGAATCTGCTCTTCACGCGTTCACTGCACCGTCGCCGAGAGATCGCCATCCGCTCGGCGCTGGGTGCGGGACGCGGGCGCGTGTACCAGCAGCTGCTGATCGAGTCACTGCTGCTCGCCACGATGGGCGGCACACTCGGACTGATCCTGGCGCAGGCGACGCTTGGTGCGGCGTCACCGCTGCTCGCCAACCATGTGCCGAGAGGCGACGAGATCTCGATCGACGCGCACGTGCTGCTCTTCGCACTGATGGTGTCGCTGCTCACCGGCGCTCTCGCGGGCACGCTGCCTGCCCTCCGCGCCAGTCGGTCGGACCTGAACGCGATGCTCAATGAGGGTGGACGCAGCATCGGGGCGATCGACGTCGGCACGCGACGCGTGCTGATCGTCTGTGAAGTCGCCCTCTCCGTGGTGCTGCTGATGGGCGCCGGCGTGATGATTCAGAGTCTGGTGGCGCTGAGGCACGCCGACACGGGATTCGATCCGAGCAATGTTCTGACGATGAATGTCACCCTCGGCGAGGCGAGGTACTCGACGCTCGCGCAGCGATCGTCGTTCTTCGACGCCGCGATGGAGCGTATCGCGGCAACCCCGGGAGTCGAGTCGGTGGGCGCCATCGACGACCTGCCCTTCATGGACGGATCGGCCCAGCCACTCGAGCGCGAGGGATCCGTCGAGGGCTCTCCGGGCGACAAGCCGGTCGTGCAGGTGCGACACATCACTCGGGGCTATCTGCGCGCCATGCGCATTCCACTGCTGCGTGGCCGCGAGATCGACGAGAACGATCTGGATGTGCTGCTCATCAGCCAGGGTGCCGCGAAGCTCGTGTGGGGAGCAGATGATCCGATCGGGCAGCGGGTTACGCTGCCGCTGATGTCGAAGACGGCGCGCTGGCAGGTGGTCGGAGTCGTGGGTGACGTCAAGCAACGTGATCCGTCCGAGCCGTTCACGCCGACCGCGTACTACTACTCACGTGAGCGCTCCCCGGGCAGCGCGACGCTGGTCATCCGCACGGCGCTGCCACCCGCGACGCTCGCACGACCCGTCGTCGCGGCGATCCAGGCGATCGATCACGAGCAACCCGTCGAGGACATCCGAACGATGGAGCAGGTCATCGACTCGAGACTGACGTCGCAGCGGTTCAGCGCACTCCTGCTCGGAGGCTTCGCGGGTGCGGCGCTGCTGCTCGCCTCGGTCGGCATCTACGGCGTGCTCTCCTACATCGTGCGGGGACGCAGGCGCGAGATCGGGATCAGGACCGCGCTGGGGGCGCGAACGGGCGACGTGATCCGACTCGTCATCGTGGAGGCGATGTCGCCAACGCTCGTCGGCATTGCCGTCGGGTCGATCATCGCGCTCGCGGCAGGGAGGGTACTGAAGAATCTCGTCTTCGGCGTGAGCGAGTCGGATCCACTGACGTTGGCGGTCGTGGCAGCGACGCTGGCGCTGGTCGCGCTTCTGGCCAGTCTGGTGCCGGCGTACCGCGCCTCCCGCTTCGACCCGGCTATCGTCCTGCGCGCGGAGTAGCGATGAAGCGGTTGTGAGTCGTGGGTTGTGAGTCGTCGGTGGAAGCGTCCCGAGCGGCGTCGGCAGTCACCCACGACGGGACTCCGTTTCGCTAAACGAAGCGTCGTTGCCCGACATCGAAGAATGGCAGGCACCGTCAGCCGGACATCCGACCCTCAGCGAGGTGACACCGTGAATCGAATCGTGCTGACCGCCGCGCTGGCGGTGGCTCTTGCGCCGCGCACCCTTCCGGCGCAGGTGGCGCAAGCGCGACCCGACTTCAGTGGCACATGGGCGCTCGACGCCTCGGAGAGCCGCATGATCGGCCCGGGTGGTCAGTCGGGGCCGGCGCAGCTCGGCGAGCGGCGGATCGCCTGGCGAGTCGACCACCGCGATCCAGACATCGCCGTGACGATCACCGTTCACGATCCCGACCGGCCGCACGAATTCTCGTTCCGCTGCACGACGGACGGGCGCACTTGTGTGAACGAGCTTCCGGAGCTCCGCGAGGTACGGGAGATGTCGGCCCGCTGGAGTGGCGCCGTGCTGCTCATGACCCAGCACGCGAGAACCCCGCACGGCCCATTCGACGCGGAGGATCGGCTCTCACTGTCCGATTCAGGACGGACGCTCGTCTTCGACCGCATCGTGCGCGACGAGCGTGGACAGCGCTCCGTCAGGCAGCTGTTCCGACGGGTCGGGAGCCAGCAGGCGCGTTGAAGCGCCTCAGCCAGGCGCTCGCCGGTGTCGCCTGAACGATTGGAGGTGCTTAGAAAAACGGTGACGGCGCCTTAGGCCGAGCGCGGCTCGGGGGTGCCCGGAGGTGAGTATCGCCGCCCGCGCCTGACGATCCAACCGGCAAGATGTGCACTTCGAGAAGGTGCAGATTCCTCGACTCGCTGCGCTCGCTCGGAATGACAACGGGAGCGGTAAGCCTCGCCGATGGGGCGATCGTTCGGCATCTTCGCCTCATGCCCCTCGCCATCGAAACCTCTGCGCTCGTCAAGCACTTCGGCGACACGCGCGCCGTGGACGGCATCGACCTCGAGGTCGAGCGCGGCACGGTGTACGGACTCCTCGGCCCGAACGGCGCGGGCAAGACGACGACGATCCGCGTGCTCGCCACACTGCTCCGTCCCGATGGCGGCACCGCACACGTGCTCGGTCACGACGTGGCCCGCGAGCCCGCAAAGGTGCGCGAGCGCGTCTGTCTCACCGGACAGTTCGCATCGGTGGACGAGGACCTCACCGGACACGAGAACCTCGTTCTCGTCGCGCGACTGTTCGGCTACGCGTGGAAGCCCGCACGTGCCCGCGCCGACGAGCTGCTCGAGGCGTTCGATCTCACTGAGGCCGCCGGCAAGCAGGTGCGCACCTATTCCGGCGGCATGCGCCGGAAGCTCGACATCGCGGCGAGCCTCGTCG
>DATEOG010000121.1:0-2248 GCA_035274345.1 Gemmatimonadaceae bacterium | reverse complement strand
GTGGACGCGTCCGCGCCTCAGCCACTCACGCAGGCGACGGGTCCGGATAGTCGCGTGAATACGCTCGAGGCGCAGCTAAAGCAGGCTCTTCAGCACATCGGCGAGCTCGAGGCGCGTGATGCGCTCAAGACGCAGTTCCTCGCGAACATCTCGCACGATCTGCGCACGCCACTCACCGCCGTCATCACGCACGCGGAGATCCTCCGCGACGGCATCCTCGGCGCGCTGAGCGAGCGACAGCTCGAGAGCGTGACGGGGATCATCAACGGCGGCCGTCAGCTGCTCGAGCAGGTGGGCGAGATCCTCACCTATGCACGCGGCGCAGCGAACCAGCTCACCATCACGCGCAGCACCTTCGAGTTCGCCGACGTGATGGCGCAGCTCGGCGCACTCAACGACGCGCTGGTGAACAAGAAGGGGCTCACGCTCGCGACCGACGTGTCGCCGGACCTCGCGCCGCTGCACGCCGACCGCGAGAAGGTGTCGCACATCGTCGGCAACCTGCTCGGCAATGCGATCGACTTCACGCCGCCGGGCGGGCGCGTTTGGGTGCGCGCCTTCGCCATGGAATCGAATGGCGTGGAGGAGTGCGTGGTCGAGGTGGGCGACACGGGCATCGGCATCTCGTCGGAGCACCACGATCTCGTGTTCCGCGAGTTCGCGCAGGTGGACGCGAGCGCGTCGCGCCAGCACCACGGCACGGGGCTCGGCCTCACGATCGCGCGCAAGCTCGTCGAGCTGCACGGCGGAAGGATCTGGCTCGAGAGCGAGCTCGGACAGGGAAGCCGCTTCTACTTCACGATCCCCTACGTCACAGGCTGACGCGTGTCGCCGCCGCTGCCGCATGTACTCGTCGCCGAGGACAACGTGCTGGTAGCGGATGCGATGCGGCTGCTGTTCGAGGAGACGGGCCACCGCGTGACGACGGCGGGAACGATCGTCGACGTGGTGCGCGCGGCATCGAGCGATCCGGTCGATCTGCTGCTGCTGGACCTCGGACTCTCCGACGGCGACGGTCTCGAGATACTCTCTCAGCTCGCCGCGCTGGACAAGATGCCACGGGTGAGCGTGGCGCTGACGGGACGCGACGAGCCGGAGGTCATCGAGCGTTGCAAGGCGGCGGGGTGTCGCGAGGTCCTGCTCAAGCCGGTGCCGGTCGCGGCGTTGCTGCGGAAGTCGCAGGAGTGGTTAGGGAGCTCGGGGGTCCGGGAGTCCGGGAGTCCGGGGGTCCGGGCAACCTGATGCGCGGCGCGCGAGACTGGAGCCGCAGTACCAGGGGATTTCCAGCAGTTTCAAGGGGTCAGACCCCTTGGTGTTGAACCACCACGCAATGGAGCGTTTTTTTCAAGGGGTCAGACCCCTTGATCCATTCAAGGGGTCAGACCCCTTGATCCTTGATCCACAGAGTACGGCGGTACCGGTACTGCCGGGAATCCCCGTGTACTCGCGCCAACTCGTGGCGCGCCCTGCATCAGGTGTCACGGACCCCCGGGCCTTCGGACCTCCGGACCCCCGGCCCTACAGCCGGCTCCGAATTGCCTCGGGCGTGACCGCCTGCAGCCAGATGCCGATCGTCGTGAAGTAGTCGAGCATCATCATCACGCCGACGACGATCAGGATGATTCCACTGATCTGCGACACGCGCGCCAGGTATGGCCGGATCCGCGTCACCGCGCCGAGGAATCGCTCCACCGCCACCGCGGCGAGCAGAAAGGGCAGCGCTAGACCGAGAGAGTACGCGAGCAGCAGTGGAAGCCCGCGCGACAGATCCGCCGTCGCCGCCGTGTAGGTGAGGATTGCGCCGAGGATCGGCCCGAGACACGGCGTCCACCCCGCGCCGAACGCCACGCCCACGAGCGCGGTGCCGAGGTAACCGACGGGCTTGTTCGCGAGATGCACACGTCGTTCGCGGTCGAACGCCGCGACGCGCACGACACCGAGCAGGTACAGCCCGAACAGCACGACGAGCGCGCCGCCGACGCGCGTGATCCAGATGCGGTACGCGCCCAGCAATCGGCCGAGCACCGTCGCCGACGCGCCGAGCGCGACGAAGATCAGCGTGAAGCCGAGCACGAACAGCAGCGCGTGAACGAGCGCCGAGCGGCGCGCGGTCCCCAGATCGTCGAGCCCTACCCCGGTGACGAAGGTGAGGTAGCTCGGGATCAGCGGAAGGACGCAGGGAGAGAGAAAGCTCAGCAGCCCGGCGCTGAAGGCCAGCGCGAGACCGATCGACGCGGGTTCGGTCATC
>DATEOG010000120.1:0-6879 GCA_035274345.1 Gemmatimonadaceae bacterium | reverse complement strand
GTTCCGCCCCCAAATGATGATGGCGCACGATTCGAGCACGTCGACTCGGTTCGACGACGAATCGCTCAACTCCGTACGCCTCGCGCTGCGTGGGTACCTGCGGGACTCTCAGGATCCAAGCGCGCTTCAGGCGTCGCTGCTGCTGCTTGCCACCGAGGCGCGCGCGCGGAGCATCCTTCCCGAGCAGTTGCTCGTCATCCTGAAGGACACGTGGAGCGCTCTGCCCGAGGTTCGCGCCATGAGCGATCACGGAGAGCAGGTGCGACTGCTGCAGCGCGTGGTGACGATGTGCATCCGGGAGTACTACAACGCCTGAGCGGGCACGCGGTACGTGATCGTCCCTCTCCCTGCCCCAACTCCGGTTCGTAGCCTTCGCAGACGGCTCGACGCGCTCCCGCTGCCGACGGTGCGGCGCGCCCTGCTCGTCCTGTACCTGCTCGTCGCTGCCGCCGACGCCACGGGCAAGGCGCTCGCGGCGAACTCGCGCGTGAACGCGATGGCGCAGGAGCTGGTCGATGGTCGAGCGCGGGCACAACTCGATCGCGCCGTACGTCCGTCTGGCAACTTCGAGATCTTTCGCGCCGCGTCGCGGCATCTGCTGACCGGGCAGGATCTCTACGCCGAGTATCCCGCCGAGCACACCGACCGCTTCAAGTACAGCCCCACATTCGCTCTGCTCTTCGCGCCGCTGGCGTGGATTCCCTGGCCCGTCGCGCTGTTTCTCTGGAGCGCGCTCAACGCACTGCTTCTCTTCGTCGCCGTAGAGCGTGTGCTGCCGCGCCGGTCCGCGATGCTCGCCATGGGGCTCCTGCTGCTCGAGGTGCTGCGGGGCATGCAGAACGCGCAGAGCAACGCGCTCGTCGCCGCGCTCATCGTGCTCTCTTTCGCGGCGATGGAGCGGCACCGAGCCTGGCGCGCCGCCCTCGCGGTCGCGCTGGGCGCGTGCGTGAAGATCTTTCCGCTCGCGGCGCTCACCTTCGCCATCCCGCGGCGGCTCGCGATGCGCACCGGCCTCGCCGCCGCCGTCGTCGGGCTCGCGCTGGTGATCCTGCCGCTCGCGCTGCTGTCGCCGGCCGCGCTGGCGGCGCAGTACGACTCATGGCGCGGCATCGAGGCGAGCGATGCGCAGCAACGCTGGTTCTCCGTGATGGAGCTCGTGCACCGCATCACCGGCGTTGCCTGGCCGAATTGGCCGCTTCAGCTGCTCGGCACCGCCGCGCTGCTCGCACCACTGGCGATCCGGCGCGAGCGATGGGACGAAGCGCGATTCCGGCTGCTGTATCTGTGCTCCCTGCTGCTCTACGTCGTGCTGTTCAATCACCAGGCAGAGCGCGCGAGCTATCTGATCGCGTTCACCGGGGCGACGATCTGGTTCGCATCGGAGGCGCGCACGCGAGCGCGTGTCGTCCTCTACGCGCTTGCCGCGTTGACGATCCCCGTGATGTCCACGCTCATCCCCGGCGACTGGCTGCGTACGCCGGAGATCATGACGTATCGCCTTGCGCTGCCGTGCCTGGCGATCTGGCTCGTCATTCAGCGCGATCTGTTGCGCCCACTGGTGGCGCATTCCGGGACGCCCCGGCTCGAGTCAAACGAGCTGAGCGTCGAGATCGATCTGGACGTTGCCCTTCAACGCACCTGACACGGGACAGCCTTCCTTCGCCGCGTTGGCGATCGACTGGAACTCTGCCTCCTCCACCTTGGGCACCACGGCACGCGTACGCAGCATGATGCGGGTGATCTTCCATCCCTCGCCCAGCTGCTCTATGGAGCATTCGGCAGTGGTTTCGACGCTCGTCGGCTCGTAGCCGCCCTTCGCGAGGGAGAAGGCGAATGCCATGCTGAAGCAGGCCGCTTCGGCCGCCGCGAGCAACTCCTCGGGATTGGAGCCCACTCCGTTCTCGAACCGTGAGCTGGCGCTGTATTGGCCGGCGAGCCCGGTCTGTCCGCGGAAATCGCCCTGCCCCTTCAGTCCTCCCTTCCAGGCCGCGTTCGCGCTTCTGGTCGGCATCGTCTGGACTCCTCGTACGTGGGTGTGATATCGCGTTGCACGCGGGCGCGCGGCGCTTGACGCCTCATCATCCACGCGGTTTATCTCCAGCCATGTCGGAATCGGCCGCCGAGCTTTCGCTCCCGCCGTCCGTGGCGCGCGTCCTGAGCACGTTCCGCGCCCTCGGTCGCGAAGAGAAGATGCAGGCATTGCTGCACTACGCGAAGAAGCTGGAGCCGGTCCCCGAGCGGTTCCTCGCCCTCGACCGCGCCACGTTCAACGTGCCCGAATGCCAGACGCACGTCGATCTGTTCCCCGAGGTGCGCGATGGCAAACTCTACTTCTACGCCGACCTGAACGTCCGCCAGTCGCCGACGATCGCTGCATTCCTCGCGATCCTGTTCTCGGCGATCAATGGCCAGCCGCCCGAGACCACGCTCGCCATCCCGTCCGACTTCGTGCGACACGTGATGGAAGGCATCGGCCTCGCGGGTCGCGAGGCGGGGCTGAACGCCATGACCACGCGACTCAAGCGCCACGCCCAGCTCGCGCTGACCAACGCTGGAGCACCTTCACACCACGATCCGCCATGACCGCGACGCCGCAGAGCTATTCCAACCACCGGCGCGTCTTCCCGCTGTACCATCTCTTCGCTCTGCCGGTTCTCCTCGCACACGTCGCCATCACTCTCGTCGGCGCGCTCCGCGAGCCCACGCTCTGGACGTTCTGGACCTTTCTCGTCGCGATCGCCCTCGTCGCCGCGGTGGTCGCCAATCGCGCGTCGACGCTCATCGTGCAGAATCGTGTGATCGGACTCGAGATGCGGCTGCGTCTCGCCACGGTCCTTCCCGTCGAGCTGTGCCAGCGCATCCCCGAGCTCGACATCAGGCAGCTCGTCGGGCTGCGCTACGCGGGAGACGCCGAGTTGCCCGGTCTCGTCGAACGCTGCCTGCGCGGTGAGCTCCCCACGGCCGACGCCGTGAAGCGCGCCGTTCAGCAGTGGCGCCCCGATTACGTGCGCGCCTGAGCGCCCGCCTTCGTCGCATCCTCGCATGATCGACCGTTTGCACAGCGCCTGGGCGTGGGTCACTGCGGTGCTCCTCGTGCTTCTCGGCTTCTTCTACGTCTCCGCCGTCTGGTTGCTCACGGCGCCGTTCGATCCGGGCCGCTATCAGGCTGGACGTGCGTTCCGGCGGCTCGCCGTGTCGCACGTCGCGCTCACGCGGCTCTGGCGCTTCGAGACCGAGGGGGTGCCGCCCGAGGGCCCGCGGCGCCCGTACGTCGTCGTCTCGAATCACGAGTCCTACGCCGACATCTTCCTCATGTGCCACTTCCCGTGGGAGATGAAGTGGCTCTCGAAGCACACGATCTTCAAGATCCCGGTGATGGGCTGGATGATGCGCATGGCGCTCGACGTGCCGGTGCGCCGCGGCGAACGCGAAAGCGCGTTGTCCGCTCTGTCCGAATGCCGGAACCGGCTCGCCCGCCGGGTCAGCGTCATGATCTTCCCCGAGGGCACGCGGTCGCGTACCGACGATCTGCTGCCATTCAAGGACGGCGCGTTCCATCTGGCCATCCAATCGCGCGTGCCCATCCTGCCGATCGCGCTCGCCGGCACGCGTTCGTGCATGGCGAAGGGAAGCTTCGCCTTCCGCCACGCGCACGCGAAGGCGCGCGTGCTCGCCCCCATCGCCACCGACGGGCTCACGCTCGCCGACGTGCCCGCGCTGCGCGACCGCACGCGCGCCACGATCGACGCGGCGCGGCGCGCACTCCAGCGCGAGCTCGACGCGGCACCTGCATGATTGCCGCGCCGGCCGAGCTTCCGCGCGACGAGGACGACCTCGAGGAACGACTGTCCCGACCCTCCAACGCGTTGACCGCGGTGCTCGCGGCCGTTCCCGGCGACGTGCTGGTGCTCGGCGCCGGCGGGAAGATGGGTGCCTCCCTCGCACGCATGGCCCGGCGCGCGGATCCGGCGCGCCGCGTGATCGCCGTCTCGCGATGGACGAATCGCCGCGCCGCCGAGACGCTGGAGGCGCACGGCGTCGACACCATCGGTGCCGACCTCCTCGCGCCGCGCGACCTCGCCGCGCTGCCCGATGCGCCGAACGTCGTGTTCATGGCGGGGCAGAAGTTCGGCACGACCGGGAACCCGAACGCCACGTGGGCGATGAATGCGGCCCTTCCCGCATTCGTCGCCGAGCGATTCGCCGGAGCGCGCACCGTCGTGTTCTCTACCGGCAACGTCTATCCACTCACATCCCCGTCGCGCGGCGGGTCGCGCGAGAGCGATTCCGCTGCGCCGGTTGGCGAGTACGCCTTCTCGTGCCTCGCGCGCGAGCGGATCTTCGGCGCCGCCGCCGAGCGTCATCACTCGCCGATCGCGATCGTGCGACTCAACTACGCGCACGATCTGCGATACGGCGTGCTGACCGATCTCGCGCTTCGTGTCGTGCGCCGTGAGCCGATCGATCTGGCCATGGGCTACGTCAACGTCATCTGGCAGGGGGACGCGAACGCCTTCGCGCTCGCCGCGCTCGCGAAGGCGGCGACTCCCGATCCGTACATCGTGAACGTCGCCGGCCCCGAGACACACCGGGTGGCCGACCTCGCTCGCGCGCTCGGCGAGCGGCTGGGCATCGAGCCCGTCCTGACCGGCACCGAGGGCACCGATGCGCTGCTCAGCGACGCGTCCCGCATGCGCGAGCTGATCGATCACGCGCTGTTGCCCGTCGACACGCTGCTCGACTGGGTAGCAGGCTGGGTACGCGCCGGCGGACCGCTGCTCGGCAAGCCGACGAGCTTCGAGCGACGCGATGGCCGCTTCTGATCGCGAGCGTGCATTGCGCGCCTCGCTCGGCGGGGGCGTGGTCATTCCCGCGCATCCGCTCGCGCTCACCGCGGAGCGCCGGCTCGATGAGCGCCATCAGCGTGCCCTCACGCGGTACTACCTCGATGCCGGCGCGGGCGGGATCGCGGTCGGCGTGCACACCACGCAGTTCGCCATCCGGAATCCCGAGCACGGACTGTATCGCCCGGTGCTCGAGCTCGCGGCGGAGACGGCACGCGGCTGGCGGAATCCCGGCGGCGCGTCGATCGCGCTCGTCGCCGGCGCCATCGGCGACACCGCCCAGGCCGTGGCAGACGCGGAGATCGCGGCGTCGCTTGGCTACGACCTCGTGTTGCTGAGCCTCGGTGCGCTTCGTGACGCGAGCGACGCGGCGCTGATCGCCCACTGCCGCACCGTTGGCGAGGTGCTTCCGCTGTTCGGATTCTATCTGCAGCCGGCCGTCGGGGGGCGCGTCCTCGGCTATCGCTTCTGGCGCGAGTTCGCCGAGATCGAGCGCGCGTGGGCGATCAAGATCGCGCCGTTCGACCGTTATCGGACGCTCGACGTCGTGCGGGCCGTGGCCGACTCCGGCCGCACCGACCTCGCGCTCTACACCGGCAACGACGACGCGATCGTCTCCGATCTCGTGACGCCCTTCCCCGTCGGCGGCGCTGCCTCACCGCACCAGATCGTCGGCGGGCTGCTGGGACAGTGGGCGGTGTGGACTCACGCGGCCGTGCAGCTGCTCGAGCGCGCGCGCGCCGTACGCGCGAGTGGTGCCGTAAACGTCGCGCTCCTGCGCGACGGCGCCGCGCTCACCGACGCGAACGCCGCGATCTTCGATGCCGCAAACGCTTTCGCCGGTTGCATTCCCGGGATCCACGAGGTGCTGCGACGTCAGGGACTGCTGCGCGGCACCTGGTGCCTGGATCCACATGAGGAGCTGTCACGCGGACAGGCGGAGGAGATCTCGCGGGTGATTCGAGAGCATCCGGAGCTGACGGATGATCGGTTCGTGTCGGAGCGGTTGGAAGGGTGGCTTCGCCCCTGAACTGCCACGGCGAGTACCAAGTACGACTGAAGTAGCACGTACCCGGTACCGGTTGGATGCTCCCGGAATGTGGTGAGCCCTCTGTAGTGAAAGTCTGTAGGGTCGAGAGCCCGAGGCAATTTCCGGGAGGCTGTGACTGGTACCGGGTACGTGCTACGTCAGTCGTACTCGGTACTCGCAGTTGCCGCTAGTTCAGTGCCAGCATCCCAGCCGCCCAGCTCTTCCTCGCCGGCCGCTCGAATCCTTCGCGCAACGATCCCAGGTCGGTGAGGCTCGTGTCGAACACGACGCTGTTCTCGCGGATCGCGCCGGAGTCGCGCAGCGATTTCAGTTCGTGGCGCTCCACCGACTGCACCTCGCCGGTGCTGTCGCGATAGAAGACGCGGCCGCCGCCGACGAGATGGGCGCCGCCCAACTGCGGCTCGAGACTCTGCAGGACGCGGAACAGACCGTCGATCGAGCAGCCGGAGGCGCCGGCGCTGCGTTGATCCACGCCGATCACGAGCAGCCGTCCGAAACGCCACTCGTACGCCGCAGTGAGCGGCTCGCCGTGCGCCTTCCACTCGGCGAGGTAGCCCTCCACTGCCTTCATGAGGGCGTCGGTCGCCTCCTCGGAAAGAGGCCGGTCGCTGCCGAACACCCAGACGCGGGCGGAGTCGGGCAGGGTCTCGAAGGGAACGAGCGGCATGGGAAGCTCCGTGGTCGGCGGACGAACGGCGCGGCGCGCTCGGCGCGCGTGATGGTCGCTGCTTAACATACTCGCGCCAGTCGCCCCGCTTCCAGAGACCAACGCACCATCGATGCCGAACTTTTCGACGATCGCCCTCGCCGCCGGCACGGGCGTCATCGCCCTGGCCATCGCGACCCGGAGCGCCACGGTTCAGGCGTTCGACGATGCGCTGGAGCGGGGCGCGGCGCGCGCCAGGCAGCGCGCGCGCGTGCTGCGCGCCGCGAGCTTCGGCACGCTGCCGGGCGAGCCGTACATGCACCCGACGATCGGCGCCG
>DATEOG010000119.1:0-3997 GCA_035274345.1 Gemmatimonadaceae bacterium | reverse complement strand
GTGCTCGCCGCGCTGCTCGCAACGACGCCGGCCTCCGCACAGCGCCAGCGGTGGTCGCTCGATCCCGCGTGGCGTTTCCTCGCCGGCGACACGCCTGGCGCCCAGGCGCCGGCGTTCGACGACGCGGGATGGCGCACGGTGGACGTGCCGCACGACTGGAGCGTCGAGGGGCCGTATGCACAGACGAACGCGGCATCGGGTCGCGGTGGCTTCCTCCCCGTCGGCGTCGGCTGGTATCGCAAGCGGTTCACGCTGCCGCGTGGCGCGTCGGGACGTCGCGCGTGGCTCGAGCTCGACGGCGTGTACATGAACGCCGACGTCTGGGTGAACGGCACGAAGGTGGGACACCGGCCATACGGGTACGCCAGCCAGTGGTACGACGTCACGCCGCAGGTGGTGCCGGGCGTCAACGTGATCGCGGTGCGCGTGGACAACTCGCGTCAGATCAACTCGCGCTATTACTCGGGAAGCGGGATCACGCGCCACAGCTGGCTCACCCTCACCGATCCGCTCCACATCGGTCACTGGGGCAGCTACGTGACGACGCCGGTGGTGGACTCGGCGTCGGCGAGGGTCGTGGTGCGCACGCGCGTCGAGAACGACGGCACGGGCGCGCGCGAGGGAACGCTTCGCTCGGTGGTGATGGATCCTGACGGACGGGAGGTTGCGCGCGCCGAGACGGCGCTACGCGCGGACGCGGGCGCGAAGGACGAGCTCGAGCAGCAGCTCGCCGTGCCGGCGCCGAGGCGGTGGGGCCCGGAGTCACCCGCGATGTATACGCTGCTTCAGACGGTCGACGCCGGCGGTCGCACGGTGGACGAGGTCGCGACCCCGTTCGGCATCCGCACGATCCTGTTCGACAAGGACAGCGGGTTCGCGCTCAACGGACGGCGACTGAAGCTGAACGGCGTGAACCTGCATCACGACGGCGGCGCGGTGGGCGCCGCGGTCCCGGAGCGCGTGTGGGCCCGCCGATTCGCGATCCTGAAGGAGATGGGGGTGAATGCGATCCGCACCGCGCACAACCCCTTCACGCCGGAGTTCCTCGACCTCGCCGACCAGATGGGATTCCTCGTGATGAACGAGGCGTTCGACGAATGGAAGGCCGGCAAGGTGCCGCAGGGCTATCACGTGTACTTCGATGAGTGGGCCGATCGCGATCTCGCGGAGTTCGTGCAGCGCGATCGCAATCATCCCTCGGTGGTGCTCTGGAGCGCGGGGAACGAGATCCCCGAGCAGGTGCAGCCCGAGGGGCACCTCGTGCTGAAGCGGCTGCAGGACATCATCCATCGCGAGGATCCATCGCGGCCGGTAACGACGGGCAACGACCGCATCCGCGCCGGGAATGGGCCGGCGAAGCTCGAGTTCCTCGAGACGCTCGACATCGTCGGCTACAACTACGTGGACCGATGGAACGAGCGGCGCGAGCGCTATGCGACGGACGACCGGCACGCGCACCCCGACTGGAAGATGGTCGGCACGGAGAGCAGCTCGCTGAGCGGAACGCGCAACGGCTACTCGCTCGGTCCCGATTCGAGCGTGCCGCGCGCGGACTACACCGCGCGCATGATGCGTCCCGAGCAGCTCTGGAAGTTCGTCAGCCTGAACGACTACTACGCGGGCGACTTCATGTGGACGGGGATCGACTATCTCGGCGAGTCACAGTGGCCGAGCAAGGGCGCGGGCTCGGGACCGATCGACATGGCCGGCTTCCCCAAGGACGCGTTCTACTTCTACCAGAGTCAGTGGACGTCGCGACCGGTGCTCCACCTCTTCCCGCACTGGAACTGGCCGAGGCGTGAAGGGCAGACGATCCCGGTGATCGCCTATACCAACTGTCAGGCGGTGGAGCTGTTCCTGAACGGGCGCTCGCTGGGCGAGAAGCGCCTCGAGTTCCCGCGGCAGGGGAACGACAAGCAGTGGAACCAGTACGCGCGCCCCGTGGTGAACCCGACGACGACGGACCTGCACCTGAGCTGGGATGTGCCGTACGCTCCCGGCGTACTGCGCGCCGTCGGCAAGCGCGAAGGGAGTGCGTGTGCGACCGCCGAGGTACGCACCGCGGGCGCCGCAGCCACGCTGCGGTTGACGGTCGACCGCGACACGATCGACGCCGTGGCCTCGGACGTGGCGCACGTGAAAGTAGAGATCCTCGACGAGAACGGCATCCTCGTCCCCGACGCGGGAACGCCGGTACGCTTCACCGTCGACGGCGGTCGCCTCGTCGCGACGGACAACGGCGACCTGCGCGATCTCACGCCATTCGCATCGGCCGAGCGACGCGCGTTCCACGGGATGGTGCTGGCGATCGTCCGCGCCGATCGGCCGGGCCGGCTCCGAGTGTCGGCGAGCGCGGACGGGTTGCGCGGTGCGACGATCGACATCGTGGCGCGCCGTGGAACGCCCCCGCCGGCGCTGCGCTGAGCCGAGCGGCAGCGGCTCAGGCGCGCGGCAGCGTGAGCGTGAAGGTGGAGCCGGAGCCGATGGTGCTCGCCGCGGTGAGGTCGCCGCCCATGTGGCGCGCGAGGTCGCGGCTGATCGCGAGTCCGAGTCCCGTCCCCTCCTGACGTGAGGTGAGCCCGCGGTCCACCTGCACGAACGGCTCGAAGATGGCGTCCAGACGATCGGGGGGAATTCCAACGCCGCTGTCGGTCACACTCGTGTTGACCCACTGGTCGTCGGCGGTACACGCCAGGCGGATCTCGCCGCCGGCGGGGGTGAACTTGACGGCGTTCGACAGCAGGTTGATGAGCACCTGGCGCGCCTTCTCCTCGTCCGCATGCACGAGGATGTCGTGGCACTCGCCGGCGTCCACGTAACGCAGCCCCTTGGAATGCAGCTGGGGGAGTACCAGTGCCTCCATGCCGAGGAAGATGTCGTGCATCGGCACGCGGGCGATCGCGAAGTGCACGCGTCCCGCCTCGAGCTTCGCGAAGTTCAGCACGTCGTTGATGAGCCCGAGCAGGTGACGCTGGCTGCGCTCGATGCGCTCGAGGTCCTCGCGCTGCGATGGCGTGACGGGGCCGCGCACCCCCATCTCGAGGAGCTGCGCGTAGCCGCCGATGGCGTTGAGTGGTGTGCGGAGCTCGTGGCTCATCATCGCGAGGAACTCGCTCTTGGCACGGTTGGCGGCTTCGGCGTGGAGACGCGCGGAGCGCTCGCGCTCGAGGATCTCCGTGCGCTCTACGAGGTGGTCGCGCACGTCGTACTGGCGTCGCCGGGCGCGGAGCGCGGAGCGGAGCACCGTCACGATGGTGGCGACGCGGACCGGACGCTCGAGCAGGGTGACGTTGGCGTGTGACGCGAGCTGGTCGAGCGCGCGCGGGATGCTGCGCGAGAGCTCCCCCTCGCCCGTGAGCACGACGACGGGCACGTCGGACCACGGCGGCTGCTCCCCGAGCACAGCCAGCAGCATCGTCGAGTCGCGCGTGTGCAATGCCTCCTCGCCCACGAGCACCGCGCCCACTCCCTGGCGAAGCATGGCGCAGAGCTGCGGCATGTCGTCGCAGACGGTAGCGGTGAGGCCCGCATGCTGGAGCACGCGCATGGAGACGGCGGCGTCGCGCCCGGTCGGCGTGAGGAGCGCGATCAGCTCGGGCGATTGGCCACGCGACGAGCTCTCGTCCACCGGGGGCGATTCTTCACGCGACGCGGGCACGTCCACCACGGGCGCTACCGACGGTGTCACGGCCGAAGCGTCCCGTGCATGAGTGGCTCAGCCTCGCCGATGTAGCGCGGGACACCGGTGAGCACGCCCTGGAACTCCTGCAGTGCCGGGCCGACGCGCAGGCCGCCTTTCCCGACCCGGCACTCGCGGATGGTGCGCTCGTGATCACCGCTCCGCTTCTTCACCACCGAGATCGCCTGCCGCACGGAGCCTGTCACCTCGAAGTAGCGGAGGAGGATGACGGTGTCGGCGAGATAGCTCACGTCGGCCGCTTCGTCGACGGGGCTGCCGAAGATCCCGCGCTGCACGAGGGTGAGCACGCTGGTCACG
>DATEOG010000118.1:0-5701 GCA_035274345.1 Gemmatimonadaceae bacterium | reverse complement strand
CGACGGTGACGGAGCGCGACGCGACGCGGGGAGCGCCGGGGCCCGAGGCGTGAGCGAGGCCGGCGCCGGCCGGAGCAGGACTCGTCACGAGCTGGTCGCGCCGGCAGGCGCTCCGCGTCTCGATCTCTACCTTGCCGCCGCCCTGGAGCTCTCGCGCACCCAGGCAGCGACGCTCATCGCCACCGGCCAGGTTCGCGTCGAGGGGCGTGCCGAGCGGGCGAGCTACAGACCGAGCCCCGGCGACCGCATCATCGTCGAGATCCAGCCTCCCGCGGGCCGAGAGGTGAGCGCCGAGTCGATCCCGCTCGCGGTGCTGTTCGAGGACGACGAGGTCCTGGTAGTGGACAAGCCCGCCGGCATGGTGGTGCATCCCGCCCCGGGCAACTGGAGCGGCACGCTGGTGAACGCGCTCAAGGGACGGGGCGGGCCGCTCTCCGAGGTCGGCGGCGACGAACGGGAGGGGATCGTCCACCGGCTCGACAAGGAGACGTCGGGGCTCCTGCTCGTGGCGAAAACCGATCGCGCGCACCGGATGCTGGGCGCCGCGATGAGCCGGCGCGAGATCGTCCGGCGGTATGCCGCGCTCTGTTGGGGGCACCTGGACGGAGACCGCGTCACGGTGGACAAGCCGATCGCACGCGATCCCCGAGACCGAAAGCGCATGGCGATCGTCAGTACGGGACGGGCAGCACGAACGGATTTCGTGCGGCTCGCTCGGTTCGACGCGGTGGACCTGCTGCGCGCTCACCTCCATTCCGGTCGCACCCATCAGATCCGGGTGCATCTCTCATCGCTGGGGCATCCGGTGGTCGGAGACGACACTTACGGGGGAGGGGGCGGCCGGCGTCTGGTTCCGCTGCCGTCGAAACGGCACTTCCTGCACGCGGCGTGGCTCCGCTTCCGGCATCCGACCACGGGTGTGCCGGTGGAGGTGCGGTCGCCGCTGCCGTCCGAGCTGGTGAAGGCGCTCGCCGCCGTCGCCGGCGAAGAGCACGCGTTCCTCGACATCGATCCACTGGAGCACTTTGGCTTCTTCCGAGACACTGCCTGATTCGCGAGCCGCCGCGCGCACGCTGCTGTTTCGCGTGGCGGGGAAGGTGTACGGCTGCGACATCGAGGAGGTCCGGGAGATCATTCCGTACCGGCGCGCGACGCGTTTGCCTGGCGCGCCGCCATTCGTCCAGGGATTGATCAATCTGCGCGGGACGATCGTGACGGTGCTCGATCTGGGCACGCGTCTGGATCCGGAACGTCCGCCGGTCCGGGACGGGTCGATCATCCTCGCCACGCACGGAACGCGTGTGGTCGGCGTGGCGGTGGACGAGGTGATGGACGTGCAGGGCATCTCGGAGGAGCACGTCGAGGCACACGGCGGCGCGCGCGACGCGTTGATCCGTGGCCTCGGGCATTTGGAGAGCGACGTCGTCGTTCTCGTCGACATCCACACGTTGGTCACGCAAGTCCTGCTCTAGAGGGGGCACTCGAGTGAGTCAAACGGTTCTCATCTGCGACGACGCGATCTTCATGCGCACGATGGTCGGCGACATCCTGCAACAGGCGGGATTCGAGATCGTCGGCGAAGCGGAGACAGGCGTGCAGGCGGTGGAGAAGTACAAGCAGCTGCGTCCCGATCTCGTCACGATGGACATCGTGATGCCCGACATGGGAGGGATCGACGCGGTCCGCGAGATCACGAAGTTCGATCCGAACGCCAGGGTACTGATGTGCAGCGCCATGGGGCAGCAGGCGCTGGTCGTCGAGGCCATTCAGGCTGGCGCAAAGGATTTCGTCGTGAAGCCCTTCCAGCCCAGCCGAGTCCTCGAAGCAGTGCAGCGCGTTCTGGGGTGACGCGCCCGGCGTCGCCTCGCAGTACCGCCGTAGTTCCTTCCGTACTTCCCTCGGCGCGCGCATGCGTGCCGGGCTCCCGCCTCGTGGCCGCCGCGCGCGGTCCGCTTCCCTCCTCCCAGCCGACTGCCGCGCGTGGATAGCGCCCAGTACGCCGAGCTCTTTCTCACGGAGAGCCGCGAGCACGTCTCTGCCATCAACCACTCGTTGCTCGAGCTCGAGCGCGGGACGGGGGGTGACGAGCCCGTGAGCGCGATCTTCCGCGGCGTGCACACGATCAAGGGGATGAGCGCGACGATGGGCTACACGGCCGTCGCGTCGCTCTCACACGAGCTGGAGACGCTGCTGGATCTCGTGCGCAAGGGCGAGCGGACGGTCGATGCGCGGCTGATGGACCTGCTGTTCCGTGCGGCGGACCTGCTGGAGCGCGCGATCGAGTCGGCGGTGAGCGGCGTGGCCGCAGTGGACGTGGCCCCGATGGTCGCCCAGCTCCAGGCGGAGGGAGGGCGCGGCGGGACCCCCGCCTACTCGTCGCTCGCGGTCACGAGCGAGTTCTCGATCGGAATGACCAGCGAGTTCCCGATTGCGGCGACGAGCGAGTTCAAGGTCCCGCTTCCCGACGCGTGGACCGCGCCGACGCCCGCCGGCCCGGGCCTGCTGGTTCGCGTTCGCCTCATCGAAGGGACGCCGCTCAAGGGAGTGCGCGCGTTTCTCGTCGTGGAGGCGGCGAAGAAGCTCGGCACGGTCGGGCAGGTCTCGCCGCCGATCGAAGCGATCCAGGCCGACGAGTTCGACCGCGACATCGCGTTTCGCCTGACGACCGACCTGCCGGAAGACGACGTCATCGCGGCGCTGCGGCGCGCGGGCGACGTCGACGAAGTCCGTGCGGGCGACGGTGCGGAAGCGGCGACGGCAGCGCCGAAGCCCGCACCAATCGCCGCGAAGGGAACGAACGGCAACGGCGCGAACGGCGGATCGTCGAATGGCGGGGTGCGTCAGCAGCGCAGCGTCCGGATCGACCTGCGCCGGCTGGACACGCTCATGAACCTGATCGGCGAACTGGTGATCACGCGCGGACGGCTCGTGCAGCTCACCGGCACGATCGACGACGCGGCGCTCACCGACACGGTCGCCCAGACGTCGCGCCTCGTGGCCGACCTGCAGGACGAGATCATGACCAGCCGCATGGTGCCCGTGTGGCAGGTGTTCGACCGCTTCCCGCGCCTCGTGCGTGATGCCGCGCGATCCGTCGGCAAGCCCGTGGAGTTCACGATCGAGGGGAAGGAGGTCGAGCTCGACCGCTCGATGCTCGACGAGGTCGGCGACCCGATCGTGCACCTGCTCCGCAACGCGATCGACCATGGCCTCGAGACGCCGGAGATGCGGCGCGAACAGGGGAAGCCCGAAGCCGGCCGACTCACGCTGAGCGCGAGCCGCGACCGCTCGGCCGTCGCGATCCGGGTGACCGACGACGGCCGCGGCATCGATCGCGAGAAGGTGCTCAAACGCGCGCACGAACACGGACTGCTCGACCCGAGTAAGACCGAGCTCACGGACGAGGAGCTGTTCCGCATCATCTCGCAGGCCGGGTTCTCGACCGCGGAGAAAGTCACCGACCTGTCGGGCCGAGGCGTCGGGATCGACGCGGTGCACAATCGCGTGCGATCGCTGGGCGGCTCCGTCGACATGCGCACGGTACCGGGCCAGGGCACCACGGTAACGCTCCGGCTGCCGTTGACGCTGGCCATCGTGCGCTCACTCCTGGCGAGAATCGGCGACGAGACGTACGCGATCCCGATGACGCACGTGAGCGAGACGGTCGAGCTGCACCCGAAGATTTTGCACACGCTGAAGGGCCGCGAAGTGCTGATGATCCGGGAAGAAGTGCTGCCGCTGATTCGCCTCCGGCAATTGTTGCACTTCGAGGGTGAAGCGACGCGTGGCGTGGAACAGGTCGTCGTCGTCGAGATGGCGGAGCGACGCGCGGCGTTGGTTGTGGATGCGCTGATCGGTCAGCAGGAGATCGTCGTCAAGCAGTACGACGGCGTTCAGAACGGGCTCACGCTGTTCGGTGGGGCCACGATCCTCGGCGACGGAGCCCCGGCGCTGATCATAGACGTGAGCAGTCTCCTTTAACGGCACTCCCATGGATGACATTCGTTCTCTGAAGGCGCTGCAGCTGGACGCTCTTCGAGAAGTCGCGAACATCGGCGCCGGCCACGCGGCCACGGCGCTGTCGCAGATGATCGGCGGGACGATCATGATCAGCGTCCCCACGATCAACGTGTCGAGACTCGAAGAAGTCCCGCCGCAGATCTCCGCGCCCGAGGAGCCGGTCGCCGCCGTGCTGATGCACATGCTTGGCGACCTGACCGGACGGACGCTGCTCGTCTTCCCGAAGCCGACGGCTGCGCGTCTGGCCGCGCTGATGCTGCGCCGGCCCGGCAGCTCCGAGGAGCTGGGCGACATGGAGCAGTCGGCGATCAAGGAAGCCGGGAACATCCTCAGCAGCGCGTACATGAATGCCCTGAGCGACTTCATGGGCATGATGCTGCTGCCGTCGCCGCCGAGTCTCGCGATCGACATGAGCACGGCCGTGCTGACGACGGCCTACCTGCAGTTCGGTACGGACCGTGACTACGTGTTCTGCGTGGAGAGCGAGTTCTACATGACCGATGTGGACGAGAAGCTCCGCGGCTTCTTCCTGCTGCTCCCCGATCCCGCCTCGCTGCAAGCGATCCTCCGCGCCGTTCGCGTCGCGTAGCCGGGCCAGGCCGATCGCCCGATGTCGCCCAGCCTGACTTCCGAGCGCGACCGCGAGGTCCTCAGGTCATTCGCCCGACGGATCGACCCGTCGGACGCCGGGGCGCACAACAATCTGGGCGTTCTCTACTACAACAAGGGATTGTACGAGGAGGCGGTCGCCGCCTTCATGCGCGCGCTGGAGCTCGACCCGAAGATGCAGGTCGCGCAGCGCAACCTCGAGATCGCCTATTTCAACACGGGCTACTACGACAAGCGCGTCGCCGAGCTGAACGAGCGGCTGCGCGCGCGGCCCGAAGATCGTGAGGCGCGGTGGGAGCTCGGCCGCACCCATGCGCTGCTCGGCCAGACGACAGACGCCGTCGCCGAATTCACCGAGCTGCTTCGCTATCATCCGAGCGACATCCCCTCGCTCGTGCAGCTCGGCCTGGCCGAGCGGACGAATGGAGACCTCGACCGCGCGCTGGGCTACCTCGAGCGCGCGCTGACGCTCGATCCGTCGAGCTCCGTCGTCAACTTCTACATCGGCGAAGTGCTCTACAACCGCGGCGTGAACGAGGGCGCGCTCGCCGCGCTCCGCCGTGCCGTGGAGCTCAATCCGCACAACCCGGACGCCTACTACCTGATGGGGTTCGTGCTCGGCGACATGGGCCGGCACGAGGAGGCGCGCGAGGTGACGCGCCGCGCGATCCAGCTGAATCCGACGCTGTCGCGCGCGCAGGCGAACCTCGCGATCGAGCAGAGCCGCGACGGCGCGCCGATCGAGCGCGGTGCAGCCCGCCTCGAGTCGCGCGCGACGCAGATGGAGGTGCACGCCGACGGGCAGCTCGCGCACTTCAATCTCGGTCTCGCCTTCCGCCAGAAGGGATACTACGGCGAGGCGCTGCGGGAGTACGCGAAGGCCCTCGACAAGGGCGAGCACCGGCAGCTCGTGCTGCAGGCAATGGCGGAGGTGCACCTGCTGCGCCGCGAGGCGAAGGACGCCGTCGATCTGTACGACGAGCTGCTGGAGCTCCAGCCGGACAGCCCCAAGCTGTGGAACGAGCGCGGCGTCGCGCTGCACCAGGACGGCAAGTTCGCCGAGGCGGAGGAG
>DATEOG010000117.1:0-8647 GCA_035274345.1 Gemmatimonadaceae bacterium | reverse complement strand
ATAGATCCCGCCGTCCGTCATCACGCCGTCGACGTCGAGGCCGACGAGCCGGATGGAGCGAGCGAGAGAGGCGTCGATCATGCGCGCGCGCGATGCCAGACGTCCACGGCACGATGCACCAGATCGTCCAGCGCGTCGAGGGGCACCATGTTGGGGCCGTCACTCGGCGCGTGGTCGGGATCGGGATGCGTCTCGAGAAAGAGGCCGTCGGTGCCGACGGCACACGCCGCACAGGCGAGCGGACCGACGAACTCTCGCGCGCCACCGCTCGCCCCACCTTCGCCGCGGCCAGGCTGCTGCACGCTGTGCGTCGCATCGAAAACCACGGGCGCGTCGCACGCCGCGCGCATCCGCGGCAGCGCGCGGAAGTCGACGACGAGATCGCCGTAGCCGAAGAAGGTGCCGCGCTCGGTGGCCGCGACTTCGGCGGTGCCGGCTCGCCCCGCATCGGTGAAGCCCTGTCTCACCTTCGTGGCGGCGCCGCGCATCGCCTCCGGATGCATCCACTGCCCCTTCTTGATGTTCACTGGCTTGCCCGCCGCTCCCGCGGCGACGAGCAGGTCTGTCTGACGGGACAGGAAGGCAGGGATCTGCAGCACGTCCGCCACCTGCGCCGCCGGCGCGCACTGCTCGGGCAGATGAACGTCGGTGAGCACGGGCAGACCCGTCGCCGTCCGCACGCGGTCCAGCGCGGCGAGCCCTTCGTCGAGACCGGGCCCCCGGAACGCGCCCGCGTTCGAGCGATTGGCCTTGTCGAAGCTCGCCTTGAAGATGATGCCGCCGGGAACGCGTTCCGCGAGGCGCGCGAGATGCTCCGCGACGCGCAGATTGAGCGCGTCGTCCTCGAGCACGCACGGCCCCGCGATCAGGAACAGCGCGTCGCGCCGGAAGCGTTGCACGGTCACGACGATGACGTGCTCACCAGCGAGGACGCCGCGTGCGAGGCCGAGCGCCGCTTGACCCCCGCCGCCGCGGCGATGAAGCCGGCGAAGAGCGGATGCGGGCGAGTTGGCCGAGATTGCAGCTCGGGGTGAAACTGGCAGCCGACGAACCATGGATGGTTCGGCAGCTCGATCATCTCCACGAGCTGGCCATCGGGGGACAGACCGCTGAGTCGCAGGCCGTGCTGGATGAAGAGATCGCGGTACGCGTTCGATACCTCGTATCGATGGCGGTGCCGCTCGCTGACCTCGGCGACTCCGTACACCTCGGCGACGCGTGAACCGCGCGCGAGCCGGCAGGGATACGCGCCAAGCCGCATCGTCCCGCCCATGTCCGTGACGTGCTGCTGCGACTCCATCAGCGAGATCACCGGATTGTCGCACTCGGGCGCGAACTCGCTGGAGTGCGAGTCGTCCAGCCCGCACACGTTGCGCGCGAACTCGATGATCGCCGTCTGCATGCCCAGGCAGATGCCGAAGAACGGGACACCGTGCTCCCGCGCGTGGCGAATGGCATCGACCATCCCCTCCACGCCGCGCACGCCGAAGCCGCCGGGAACGAGCAACCCGTCGTGTCGGCTGAGGATGTCTGCCGCCGCGCGCGAGTCGACGAAGCTGTCGCTCGAGATCCAGTTGATGTCGACGCCCACGTCGTTGGCGATCCCACCGTGGATCAGCGCTTCCTGCACGCTCTTGTAGCTGTCGACGAAGTCGGTGTACTTGCCGACGACGGCGATCTTCACGCGCTCGCTCGGCGCGACGATGCGCTGCACCATGTCCTTCCAGGGCGCGAGGTCCGGCGCCGGACGCTCGATGCCGAACTTCTGCAGCACCTTGTCGTCGAAGCCCTGCTCGCGAAAGGCCAGCGGGATCTCGTAGATCGTGGAGACGTCGGGCGACTCGATCACCGCGCCGAACTCCACGTTGCAGAACAGCGCGATCTTGCGCTTGATCTCGTCCGAGACGGGCCGCTCCGTGCGCACGATCAGGATGTCCGGCTGGATTCCGATCTCCATGAGCTCGCGCACGGAGTGCTGCGTCGGCTTCGTCTTGAGCTCACCGGCGGCGGCGATGTAGGGAATGAGCGTGAGGTGCACGAAGATCGCGTTCTCGCGCCCGACGTCGTGCCGGAACTGCCGGATGGCCTCGAGGAACGGCTGCGACTCGATGTCGCCGACCGTGCCGCCGATCTCGACGATCACGACGTCGTTCTCCGGTGCGACCCGTCGCATCGCGCTCTTGATCTCGTCGGTGATGTGCGGGATCACCTGCACCGTGGAGCCCAGGTATTCGCCCCGGCGCTCCTTCGTGATGACGTTCAGGTAGATGCGTCCGGTCGTGACGTTGTTCGCCTGCGACAGGGAGCGGTCGATGAACCGCTCGTAGTGCCCGAGGTCGAGGTCGGTCTCGGCGCCGTCGTCGGTGACGTACACCTCACCATGCTGGAACGGGGACATGGTCCCCGGATCCACGTTGAGGTACGGGTCGAACTTCATCATGGTCACGCGCAATCCGCGCGCGACGAGCAATCGCCCCAGGGAAGCGGCGGCGATGCCTTTGCCGAGCGAGGAGACTACCCCGCCGGTCACGAAGATGAACTTCGTCGTGTGCTGTCGCGTCGTCGTCTGCATCAGCTCTCGGTCGTCGTGAAGGTCGCCCACTGGGAATTCGCCAGCTCCAGATCTGCTTCGCTATCGATGCCGCTTCGTGCGGTGTCGTCGGTGATCGCAACGCCCATGCGCATGCCGTTCGCGAGAGGACGCAGCTGTTCCAGCCGTTCGATGCGCTCGAGCGGGTGGACGGGCAGCGCGACCCAGCGCGCAAGGGCGTCGGGAGTGTACGCGTAGACGCCGACGTGGTGCAGCACCCGTGTGTCGCGGTCGGCGGCGTCAGCGACGTCGCGGAGGAACGGGATCGGCGCACGCGAAAAGTACATCGCAGCACCGTCGTCGGCCGTGACGACCTTGACCACGTCAGGGCGGGTCAGGACTTCGGGATCGGCGCGCAACGCGGCGGTGCCGAGGGCGAAGCCCTGCTCTGCGACCTGCGCCAGCGCGCCACGCACAGCCGCCGCGGATACGAACGGTTCGTCGCCCTGCACGTTGACGATCGCCTGGAATCCGCGACAATCGGCTCGGCGCGCGACTTCCGCGACGCGGTCCGTGCCGCTCGGGTGCGCAGCATCGGTGAGGACCGCCTCGCCGCCGGCACGCTCGACCTCATCGAGGATGTCGCGACTGTCGGTGGCAACGATGCAGCGGTCGGCGACACGGAGCGAGACGACGCGCTCGAGGACGCGGACGACGAGGGGGACGCCAGCGAGAAGCCGTAGCGGCTTCCGGGGGAGACGCGTCGCGCCCAGTCGCGCTGGGATGACGGCGAGCGTCCTCACGTGCGGCTCGCTGGGCCGCGGCGGTGCGATGCGCACGCGGAGCGCGCGCCCGATGCAACTTTCACGCCAGTTAACATACGCCTTCTCGCGCGAGAAGGCAATGCGCGCGGCCGGCTGTTACCTGCCCAACGCGATCGAGACGGAGGCGCGGGAGTCGCGTTCGCCGGCGGCGTCGAACGTCGCCTCGAAGCGCACGACGCTCAGCCGCAGTCCGACGCTGAGCTCCTGCTCGAGCTTCGGGAGCTCTCGCACCCCGGCGACGCCCATGCGGTGTCGCAGCTCGAGCGTCGGCGATCCGAGCATCGGCAGGACGAGCATGGAGACGGGGATCTCGTAGCGACTGTCGACGAAGACGAGCCTGTCGCCTCCCTGCTCGAGCAACTCGAGCAATGGAAGCGTGCCGTTGCGGCCGAGGTATGCGAAGCGCGCGCGGGGTGTCGTGTCGCCGGCGGTGGCGACGGCGTGGGCGTCGATGCGCAGTCGCTGCGCGGCGAACGTCGGGAACTCGATCGATCCGTTCAGGGTGAGCTGCGTGAACGACGAGGTACGATCGGGTGTCTGGAAGCTCTGCTCTCCTTCGGCCAGGAGCCTCGCCTGCACCGTCCCTACTCTGTACTCGATCGCCGCGCCGACGAGCGCCGACCCGATGTCGCCGCGCTCGACGAGCGGGTTGGGGCGCGCGATGTGCTCGATGTCGTCGCGTCCCGTGAAGCTGTAGACGTTGCCCACGGCCGTGATCGGACGGACCTCCTCGAATCGACCGCCAACGAATGGCTCGAAGACGACGCCCGGCTTCTCGACGTGCCCGATGAGGCGCGCCGTCCCTCCGTCGGCCCGAAAGTAGTTTCGCGTGTCGTTGCCGAAGGCGAGCGTCGACGCCGAGTTGAGAAGATCCGAGTAGATCCAGCCCTCGTTGGTGCGCGTGGCGCGCCCCACCTCCGCGTCCAGACGCAGCTTGCGCTCGGGGGCGATGCGGATCGTCACGCCGGGGTCGACGACGCCGAGCCGGCTGCGGTAGGTCACGAAGGGCTGCAGCTCGACGGCGCGATTCCCGAGCGTGACGAGCGCGCCGATGGGAACCGATACCCCGTCGACGCGGTCGTAGGTCGGCAACAGCAATCCGGAGATCCCCGCCAGCTGAAACACGGGGGGACGATCCTCCCCGCGGCCCTGGTACGTCAGCTCGTACTGCGTCGGCCTCGCCACGACGGAATAGTGGTCGTCGCGATAACTCTGGGTCACGCCACCCACCGTTCCCAGATAGGAGCGATACACACCGCCGCCGATGGCGACTGCGTTGCCGGCGACGTCGGAGCCGGGCCGAAGGTAGAGATCGCCGCCGACGACCACGACGTCGCCCTGCACTCGACTCGATACGTAGGTCGGCTGTCCGATCACGATCAGCGTCGTCTTCACCACGCTGTCTCGGGGGAGCACGAGCCTCCCGGCTCCGGAACGCACCGCGTGCGGACCCGATGCCGCGCTTCGCACGATCGAGGCGACGCGTTCCGGGCCCGGCTCGCGCAGCACCACGTCCTGCGCGCCGAGCACTGACGGCGCCAGGAGGGTGGCGAGCAGGCGCGCTCTCACCGCGCGACCAGGCCGAGGAAGTTTCGCAGCAGCTGCTTGCCGTCGGGCGTCAGGACGGATTCGGGATGGAACTGCACCCCCCACACCGGGTGCGTCTTGTGTCGCAGCGCGTGGATCTCCGATTCGTCGTGCTCCGCCGTCGCCGCAACCTGCAGTGAATCGGGGAGCGTGGACCGCTCGACGGTCAGCGAGTGATAGCGCCCGACCTGAAGTGGCGATGGAAGTCCGGCGAACAGGTCGGACGCATCGTGCACGATACGCGAGGTCTTCCCGTGAACCGCGCGCGACGCGCGAACGACTCGGCCGCCGTAGGCCTCACCGATCGCCTGGTGGCCCAGGCACACGCCGAGAATCGGCGTGGTCGCGCCCCACGCGCGAATGACGTCCACGGTGACGCCGGCCTGCGCGGGCGCGCAGGGTCCAGGCGAGAGCACGATGCCTTCCGGCGCCAGCTCGCCTACCTCCTCGACCGACACCGCATCGTTGCGACGCACGAGCACGTCCGCTCCCAGCTCACCCAGATACTGGACGAGGTTGTAGGTGAACGAATCGTAGTTGTCGATGACGAGGAGCATGGTCTCGGGCAATCGGGTCGGACGAGGGCTTCATCCCCTGGGATGATAACTCCGATGAACCTTTCGCAGATACTCCCGATCGACGTGAGTGTAGATCTGAGTCGTCGCGATGTCCACGTGACCAAGCATCTCTTGTACCGCGCGCAAATCCGCTCCCCCCTCCAGCAAATGGGTGGCGAAGGAGTGTCGAAGCGTGTGCGGGGACACGTGCTTGGTGATTCCGACACGCTCCACGTAGCCGCGCAGGATCTTCCACGCTCCCATGCGGGTGAGCGGCCTTCCGCGCGCGTTGAGAAAGAGAATTCCCTTCCCCTCACCCTTCTCGAGACGCGGCCGGAGCTCCCGGAGATACACCGCCACGGCACCGATGGCGGACCGGCCGATCGGGACGAGCCGCTCCTTGCTTCCCTTACCGAACACGCGAACCAGCCCCTCTTCGAGCATGAGATCCCGCACGCCAAGGGTGATCCACTCGGAGACACGCAGCCCGGCTCCGTACGCGAGCTCCAAAAGCGCCCGGTCGCGGAAGACCATGTTGTCGTCGAGCGTCGGCGCGGCGATCAGGCGCTGAGCCTCGTCGACGGTGAGGACATCGGGGAGCTCGCGCCACTTCTTCGGCGTCTCCAGCCGCTCGCTCGGGTCACGCACCACGACGCCGTCGCCAGTGAGGAAGCGAAAGTAGGTGCGCAGCGCCGAGACGTTTCGCCGGATGCTTGCAGGCGAAAGGCCCAGGTCCTTGAGGTGGTAGACGTACTCGCGAAGTGTGCGCGCCGTGATGTCGAGCGGCGCGGCCACACGTTTGACGTCCGCGTACTCGGCAAACCGAGCGAGGTCGCGCGCATATGCCTCCTGCGTGCGCGGCGCGAGGCCCTGCTCGAGTGCGATGTAGTCGGCGAAGCGCTGGAGCAGGAACCGGCGCGCGCGTGCGTCGGCGTCGGCCATCAGGCAGGGCGCCGACGGCGTCGAAGCCACCACAGGAGCGCGGCGGCCGCCACCAGCGCGGCCGCGGCCATCGCGGTGAAGCGTCCATAGCGCGTGATGCGCGTCATGAGCGCGCCCCAGTCGGCACCGGCACGAAAGGCGACGTAGCTCACGAGACCATACCAGATGCCCGAGGCGAGCGACAGCGACAGCATGGTGGTCAGGGGCGAGATGCGCAGCGCACCAGCAAACGGCGGCACGATCGCCCGCACTCCCGGGATGAAGCGGCTCAGCACCAGCGAGACCGCGCCGTACTTTCCGTGAAGCTCGCGCAGCCGCCGCTCGTTCTTCTCATCGGACAGTGCCGGGAAGCGCTTGTGCATCCACGCGGTGCCATGCCGCCAGCCGACGGCATACATGGCCGCCGCGCCGGCGACGTTGCCTACCCAGGTCGCGAAAAACGCCCAGAACGCGCTGCCCTGTCCGCGAGCCGCGAGCCAGCTGCCCAGGGCGACCACGGTGTCCGCCGGCACGGGCGGAAACACGTTCTCGACCGCCGCGAACGCCGCCATCAGCAGATAGAGGACGCTAAGCGGAACGTTCGACAGCCAGTCGAGCAGGCCGGCGGTCATACTAGGCGCGATAGAGCGTCGCCGTGGCGAGACACGCCAGTCCTTCGCCGCGTCCGACGAACCCCATTCCCTCGTTCGTCTTGCCCTTGATTCCGACGTCCTCGGTCGCGCAGCGGAGCGCACCGGCGATCCGCTCGCGCATGGCAGCGCGGTGTGGCGCGATGCGCGGCGTCTCGGCGATCACCACGATGTCGACCTGCCCGACGCGCCAGCCCGATGCCTCCACGTGGCCGACAGCGAGAATCAGCATCTCGATCGAGTCACGCCCGGCGTTGGCGGGATCGGTATCGGGAAACAGCACGCCGATGTCCCCGAGCCCGGCGGCGCCCAGCACGGCGTCGGTCACGGCGTGGGCGATTGCGTCCCCGTCGGAGTGCCCGCGAAGATGCACGTCCGCGTCGATCTCCACACCGCCCAGCACCATCGGGCCACCCGGGGCGAAGCGGTGGGAGTCGTAGCCGATGCCGGAGCGGAACGGAAGCCGCTCAGCCATGCCGCGGCGCCGTTACCGCCGGCTTCACGCGGCGGCCACCGCCGGCGCGATGATCGAGTAGTCCTGCCGGCGCCGGGCGGGCGTGAAACCCGCATCGCGGATGAGGCGCTCCATCTCCTCGATCGTCGTACGATGCGTGGTGTTCGCCGCCGAGACGACATTCTCCTCGATCATCAGCGAGCCGAAGTCGTTGCAGCCGAAGCGTAGCGCGGTCTGGCCGATCTTCATCCCCATCGTCACCCAGCTCGACTGGATGTTCGGCACGTTGTCGAGCACGACGCGCGCGAAGGAGACGGTGCGCAGATAGTCAACGGCGTCCGTCTTCTGCATGTGCGACATTCGCGGCGTGTTCTCCGGCTGAAGGGGCCAGCAGATGAACGCCGTGAACCCCTTGGTGCGCTGCTGCACTTCGTGCACGCGCTGCAAGTGCTCCAGGCGCTCGGCCAACGTCTCACCGATGCCGTACATCATGGTGACGGAGGTCTTCATCCCCTCCTGATGCGCGATCTCCATGATCTCGAGCCACCGGTCGGCGCCGGCCTTCTTCTTTGCCACGTCGTCGCGGACACGCTGCACGAGAATCTCGCCGCCGCCGCCGGGGATCGAATCCAGACCGGCCTTCTGCAGCTCGCGGATGACGTCACGCGCGTCCATGCGGTACAGCTTCGACCAGAAATCCACCTCGCTCGGGCTGAAGCCGTGGACGTGGATCGGGTGGTTGCGCTTGATGTAGCGCAGCAGGTCGAGGTACCACTCGAACGGGATGTACGGATTGTGCCCGCCCTGCATGAGAATCTGGACGCCGCCCAACGCCTTCGCCTCGTCGATCTTCGCGCCGATCTGCTCGTAGGACAGCGTCCATCCCTCGGCGTCCTTCGGGCGCCGATAAAACGCGCAGAAGCCGCAGTCCGCCACGCAGACGTTCGTATAGTTGATGTTCCGATCGACGATGTAGGTGACGACGTCGCCGGGATGCAGGCGCTGGCGCACGCGATCCGCTTCGGCGCCGAGCTCCAGGAGGGGTGCGCGCTGATAGAAGTCGAGCAGATCACGCATGACAGTCACCGAGAATCGTGCAGCGACCGGATTCCGCGCGCGCGATC
>DATEOG010000116.1:0-5206 GCA_035274345.1 Gemmatimonadaceae bacterium | reverse complement strand
GAGTGGTGCATCGCCCGAACTGACGTTTCCGTCCGCCGACTCGCTCATGTGGGGTCGCTCCGCTGTGGGGTGAGAAGAAAATTGCGGCTCAGGTCCAGCCGCCGCAATGCGAACGCGCGCACGGCTAGATTCGTCGCCGTGCACTCACCCGCGCCTACATCCGTTCCCACGCATCCGCCGTCCCGCCGGCTGATCTGGCTGCTCACCGTCGCGACCGGCGCGAGCGTGGCGAATCTCTACTACAATCAGCCGCTGCTGTCCGACATTGCGCACACGTTTCACTCGTCGTCGCGCGCTGCCGGAACGATTGCGACGCTCACGCAGGCCGGCTACGCCGTCGGACTGCTGCTCTTCGTTCCGCTGGGCGACGTCGTGGAACGCCGCCGGCTCATCGTCACGCTGCTCTGCTGCGTGACCGGCGCGCTCCTGCTCGCCGCGCTCGGTCCGACGCTCGCCGTGGTGGCCGGCGCGAGCTTCGCGATCGGCGTCACGACCGTCGTGCCCCAACTCATTCTGCCCTTCGCCGCCGGACTGGCACCGCCGGCGATGCGCGGCCGCGTGGTGGGCCACGTCGTCTCGGGACTTCTCGTCGGCATCCTCGCCGGCCGCGCCGTGGCAGGTGTCGTGAACGACATCGCCGGGTGGCGCGCGATGTTCGCCGCGGCGGCAGTCGCAATGCTGGCGCTGGCCCTGCTGCTTCGCGCCATGCTCCCCGTCTCTCCGCCGGCGCTCGCGGTGCCGTACGGCACGCTCGTGCGGTCGCTCGGCACGCTCTTCCGCAGCGAGCCCGTCATCCGCGACGCCGCGCTGCTCGGCGCGCTCACCTTCGCCGCCTTCAGCGCGTTCTGGACCACGCTCGCGTTTCGGCTCCAGGAGCCGCCGCTCCACTCGGGGAGCGCCGTCGCCGGCGCGTTCGGCGTGATCGGGTTGGTCGGCGCCGCGGTCGCGCCGATCGCGGGACGGCGAGCCGACCGGCGTAGTCCGCGCCGGACCATCGGTCTGGCGCTGCTCGGCAACATCGCCGCCTGGGTCGTGCTCCTCGTCCTCGGGCACACGCTCTGGGGGATCGCCCTCGGCGTGCTGCTGCTCGACGCCGCGACGCAGGCGGCCCAGGTCTCGAATCAGGCGCGCGTCTACGCTTTGCCGGTCGAGGCCCACAGCCGCTTCAACACCATCTACATGGTCTGCTACTTCATCGGTGGCAGCCTGGGCTCCGCGGTCGCCGTGCTGGCGTGGGACGCCTTTCGCTGGACCGGTGTCTGCGCCGTGGCGCTCGCGAGCCTCGCCATTGCGTATGCGGTGTACTTCTCGCGCCGCGGCCGGCAGGACTTGTAGCCTCTCCCTTACGGCCTGGCGACAGGCTATCCTGACAGGCGCGATCGACCTGGTCTTTCGCCTTGGATCGACCGCTCGACGGCAGGGGTCTCGATGGTGACGTGGGTGACCCTAGGCCGTCATATGGGCATGGCAGCGGACTCATCCCTCTTGGCAGATCGGCCCTCCGTCGGCGACGCAGTCGACGCGGTCGCGCCCTCCGGCGCGTCCGCTTTTTATGGGCCACTCGCCGCCGCCATGGAGCGCATCGTCGGACTTGCCGCTACCGCGCTTCGCGCTCCGTTCGCCTTCATCCTGCTGACGGGCGACGACAGGCGCTGTTTCGCGGCCGGCCCCCAAATGCCCGACTGGACGTCCCACGACACCGGCGCCCTCTGGCGGTCGGGGATCGTCGAGCGGATCGTCGGCGGCACCGTCGAGATGCGCGACGTCATGGCCGAGCTCTCGCCGGAGCAACGCACTGCCGCCGCGGGACTCGCGATCGGCTCGCTGCTCGGTGTGCCGCTGACGTCGAGCTCCGGCGAGGTCATCGGCATCATCTGCGCGGCCGATCCCTCACCGACGCTCTGGAACGAGGACGATGCCGAGATGCTACGCGGCTTCGCCTCTGCCGCAGTCTCCGACTGGGAGCTGCGCCGCGCGGTCGCCGAGCACGAGGCCAACGAGAAGCGGCTGCAGTTCGACGCGAGCCACGACGCGCTCACCGGCCTCGCCAACCGCGCCGTGCTGCTCAAGCGCCTCCGCGAAGCGCTCGAGCGTCCCAGCCCTCAGGCCAGGGCGACATCGCAGCAGCAGTGGGACGGCGCGCTCGATGTACCGCTCGAGGAGCTCGTCGCCGTGTTCTTCCTCGACGTGAACGACTTCCGCTCCGTCAACGAGCGGTTCGGCCATCACATCGGTGACCAGCTCCTCGCCACGCTGGGGCGCCGACTGCAACAGAGTGCCGGCGCGGACGCCGTCGTCGCACGGCTCGGCGGTGACGAGTTCGCGGTGCTCGTCGAGAAGCTCGACGCTCCCGATGTCGCCGAAGAGATGGCGGAGCGCTTTCGCGCCGTGCTCGCCCAGCCGACTACCGTGGGCGGCGAGTCGGTGTCGCTGTCGGTCAGCGTAGGAATCGCGCTGAGCACCACGGCGGTGGAGCTGGCGGAGCACGTGCTGCGCGGCGCCGACCTCGCGATGGCGCGCGCGAAGCGCGATGCGCGCGGCGAGACCGGCAGCCGGCCCGTCGTCTTCGATTGGACGATCGCCGCCGAGGCGAGATCGCGCCGGCGCCTGCAGGACGAGCTGCGCCGCGCCGTGCAGGGCGACGAATTCGTGCTGCACTACATGCCGCTGATCTCGCTGGAGACCGGGCAGATCACCGGGGTGGAGGCCCTGCTCCGCTGGCAGCATCCGACGCGCGGTCTGCTGTCGCCGTTCGACTTCCTGGTGGTGGCCGAGGAGCTGGACATCATCAACGACGTCGGTCGCTGGGTGCTTCGACAGGCGTGTCAGCAGGTGGCGGCGTGGACCGCCACGCTGCCGCCCGGTCAGATCCTCACCATCGCCGTGAACCTCTCGGCGCGACAGTTCGTCAGCACGGAGTTCCTCGACGACGTCGGCCGCTCCGTCTCGGACGTCGGTCTCCCCCCGGCCTGCCTCGTGCTCGAGGTGAACGAGCGTGTGGTGGCTCGCGACATGGCGCGAGCCATGGGCGTGTTGACCGGGCTGCGCTCGCTCGGCACTCGCGTGCACCTGGACGATTTCGGCAGCGGCAATTCGCCGATCGGCTACCTGCAGCGCCTTCCGCTGGATGGCGTGAAGATCGACCACACGCTCGTGAACCGGATGGATCGGGACGACAAGGCGCTCCGGCTCGTGCGGTCGGTCGTCGGCCTTGCGCGTGAGTTCGGGCTCGACGTCGTCGCCGAAGGGATCACGTCGGCCGGGCACCTGAAGGTGCTGCAGGACATCGGATGTACGCACGGCCAGGGGCCACTGTTCTCCCAGGCGGTCGACGCGGCCGGCGTGACCGCAATGCTGCAGCAGCGCCCCTGGTAGCTGCGGTCGCGCCGCACGCACTTTGGACGGCCGTTGCTCGGCCTCGGTCCATTCATCCGCTTCACGGACGTCGCGCGCTCGGACGCGGCCGCGACACCAGAGCGACGCGAACGTCACGAGTACGTCACACGCAATGCGCGCACGATTTCGTCATCACGGCGCGCGAATGTCGGTGCGCATTCGACACACAACTCGACATGAATCGTGCGTTGACTTTGCGTGACGTGGCCATTCATCTTGCGTTCGCGTACGACACTTCTCTCTCCCATTTCGCGCACGCTACACATGACCGTTCGTCGCCACGAAGTTCGTAACGTGGACAGCACGCGCGTCTCGCGCGGGACGCTGGCGCTTCAGCATCCGAGCTGAGATCGGGCCTCGTGGAATCGCGCTGCGCCCTCGTGCCCGATCGGTACGAGGGCGTATCCATTTTCGGGCGGTGATCGACTCCGCATGACACCAACTCCTTCGAGGGGTTTTCGATGGCACGCAAACACTATCTGCTCGTCAGCGATTTCGACCAGACGTTGAGCTTCAACGATTCCGGTCACGTGATGAGCGACATGCTTGGTATCACCGATTTCGCCGAGCGCGTCGCCGGCCTGTCGAGGCTCAACCTCGTGCAGTCCGGCGCCGAGCTCACGTATCTGATCCTGCACGATCCGGAGTTCCGGCGCGTCCGGCGCGACGATCTGATCGAGGTCGGCCGGCGCATCCGTCTCAAGCGCAACATCGCACTGCTGACGTCCTTTCTCGAGAACGGCATCGACGGACACTGCTTCGAGTTCTACGTGGTGTCGGCAGCACCCGAGGACGTGGTTCACTCGGCGCTGGGCGGCATCGTATCGCCCGAACGCATCATCGCCACGAGGTTCGTCTACGACGAGCACACGGGCGAGGTGGCGTCCATCGCACGCGTGCCGGCGGGCTATGGCAAGGTCGCCGCGGTGGACGAACTGCAGGATCGGCTCGGTATTCCGGGCGACCGCGTCGTGTACGTGGGTGACGGCAGCTCCGACATCCACGTGATGCTGCACGTGAACCGCTGCGACGGCCTCACGATCGGAGCGTCGGAGGCGCGCTTCATCGCGCGCATCGCGCAGCGCACCGTCATGAGCGAGGACGCCATGAGCGTGTTGATCCCCGTGCTCGAGGACATCCTCGGCTACAACCGAAACCAGATCCGCGCCCTCTTCGAGCGCCACGGCGTGCTGATCCAGGAGTGGGACCGCGTGCGCACCGACTGGCTCACGATCCGCGAGGGAGCCGGCTCGATCCTGACGCCGGCGTCGCCGCCGACCGCGATCGCGTCACAGCCGGCATGGTGAACGAGCTCGGATATGCCGCGGGCCTGATCACGGTCGCGTCGTTTCTGCCGCAGGTCGTCCGCGCCTGGCGCACGCGACAGACGCGCGACCTGTCGCTGGCTTCACTCGCGCTGCTGATCACCGCGGGATCGCTGTGGGTCCTGTACGGCGCGCTGTCGCGGGACTGGCCCGTGATCGTGACGAATGTGGGGATGGTGACGCTGCTGGCGCTGTTGGTTGGGGCCAAGGTGAGATTTCGATAACGAGAGGCCGGGGGCCGGGGATCCGTGATCAAGGGGTCAGACTATTGACAGCAACCGATCGACGCGGAGGCCGCGGAGGGGCCCGGCGATAACGCGGAGCCGCTCCCGTGGTCATTCCGAGCGAGCGCAGCGAGTCGAGGAACCTGCACTTCAATGTCATTCCGAGCGAGCGCAGCGAGTCGAGGAATCTGCACCTGGTCGAAGTGCAGATCCCTCGACTTCGCGCTGGGCGCTTCGCTCGGGATGACGGCTGCTTGGGTT
>DATEOG010000115.1:0-2480 GCA_035274345.1 Gemmatimonadaceae bacterium | reverse complement strand
ACGGTGCGCATGAAGGCGGTGGTGCCGGTGGAGCAGATCACGCTGTTCGAGAGCACTCTCGCGCCGACCGGCGCACGGTATCGCCGCATCCACGCGGCGTCACTCGGAGGACGCTGACCGATGGGATGTATCAGACGCCTGGGATGTCTCGTGATGGTAGCCTTGATGGGTGTCGCAGCCTTTCTCACGCGCGACCAGTGGCTTCCCAGGCTCACCGGGCGCCCCGCCACAGAGAGCGCCGCGGTGTCCCCGTGGCAGCCCCTGAGTCCCGAAGCGGGCGCGCGCGGCAAGCAGAAGATCGACGAGCTGTCGAAGCCCTCGGGTCCGGTGTTCAGCAATCTCACGGCGAACGAGGTCGCGTCGTACGTGTTTCAGACCGTGGCGCGGACGATCCCAGCGTCCGCCGACAGCGCGGAAGCGGCGGTGATCGGTGACGCGCTCTACGTGCGAGCGGTGCTTCCGGTGCGCGAGATCGCGGGCACGGGTGTGCTCGGACCGCTTGGTGGCTTGCTGAACGACCGCGAGCGGCTGCAGCTTGGCGGCGCGTTTCGCGTGATCCGGCCGGGCCTGAGCGAATTCGAAGTGCGCGAGATCAAGCTGCGCGACTTCAAGGTGCCGACCGGCGCGATCCCGCGATTGGTGCAGCAGATCTCGCGCGGCAACCGTCCCGAGGGCGTAGCGCCGAACGCGCTCGCGGTGACGACACCCAAGAGTCTGGCCGACGTTCGAATCGCGAACGGCCGTGTCACGCTCTACAAGACGACAGGAGCCGCCACGCCATGAGCCGCCGCATCCTCATCGTCGACGACGAGCAGGGCATCCGCGCGGCGCTCGGACAGCTGCTCGAGTTCGAGGGTTATGAGGTGCGCACGGTCGCCAATGCGGTCGATGGCCTGGCCGAGTATGCGCGATTCAAGCCGGACCTCGTCTTCATGGACGTGAAGATGGCGGGGATCGACGGCCTCGAAGCGCTGAGGAAGCTGAGAGAGCAGGACCCCGCGGCCATCGTCGTCATGATCAGCGGTCACGCGACGATCCAGACGGCCGTGGAGGCGACGCAGCACGGCGCCTACGACATTCTCGAGAAGCCGCTCGACACCGACCGCATCCTCGTCACGCTGCGGAATGCGCTGGCGCACCTCGACCTGCACGAGGAGAACACGCGCCTTCGCGACGTGGTCCGCTCGCGCTTCGAGATCGTGGGCACGTCGTACGCCATCCGCGCGGTGATCGAGAAGATCGAACGCGTGGGCAAGACGCCGGCGCGCGTGCTGATCACTGGCGAGAACGGGACGGGAAAGGAGCTCGTCGCGCGGGCGATCCACGGGCAGAGCACGCGCGCCCAGGCGCAGTTCATCGAAGTGAACTGCGCCGCGATCCCGTCGGAGCTGATCGAGAGCGAGCTGTTCGGCCACATGAAGGGCTCGTTCACCGGTGCGGTGGCGGACCGCGCCGGAAAGTTCGAGCAGGCACACGGAGGGACGCTGTTTCTCGACGAGATCGGCGACATGAGCCTGGCGGCGCAGGCCAAGGTGCTGCGCGTGCTGCAGGATGGCGTGGTGACGCGCATCGGCGGCTCGAAGCCGATCCAGGTGGACGTGCGCGTGCTCGCGGCGACGAACAAGGACGTCGAGTCCGAGATCGCGGGGGGCCGCTTCCGCGAAGACCTGTTCTACCGGCTGAACGTCGTTCCCATCCACGTCCCGCCGCTCCGCGAGCGGCGCGAAGACATTCCGCTCCTGATCCGCCATTTCATCTCGCAGCTCGCCGGACCGGGCGGACTCGCTCCCCGCGCCATGTCGGACGATGCGGTGGCACGACTCTCCCAACTCGAGTGGCCAGGCAACGTGCGCGAGCTCCGAAACACCATCGAGCGGCTGCTGATCCTGTCCGGTGGGCCGCGGATCACCGCGGAAGACGTCGATCGACTCGTCGGCCGCCGCGCCGAGGCGAGCGAGGGCGGGTTGGGCAGCCTGCTCGACGTCCCGACGTTCGAGGAGTTCAAGCACGCCGCGGAGCGCGCATATCTCGTGGCCAAGCTGCGGGCCTTCGACTGGAACGTCAGCGAGACGGCGCGTGCGCTGGACATGCCGCGCTCGAACCTGTACAAGAAGATCGAGCGCTATGCTCTGAGCCGCGAGGGCGGCGGAGTTCCCGCGCCGGTCAGTGGCTCGGACGAGGACGACGACGCATGAGCGACTGGGATGCGGAGCTGAAGAAGATCGACCGTCAGCTCGAGTCGATGTCGGACTCGGCGCTCATTCCGGCGCCGGCGAAGGGCGCGCCTCCGGCCGCAAAGGCGCAGGTCGCCGCGGAGCGCGCCGCGACACGCACGTGGGGCGCGTTCCTGCGGCTCGCGCTCGCGACGGCGCTCGGCGTGGGCATCCTGTTCTGGCCGTACTCGCATCGCTGCGGCTTCGGAGCCGCGTCGTACATCGCCGCGATCACAGCCGTCGCCGCGGGTGGTCTATGGAGTAGCG